>SKUV01000002.1 GCA_007129775.1 Paracoccaceae bacterium
CACCGGGCGGATATGTTCGGGCTGGCCCAGCTCTACCAGATCCGCGGCCGGGTCGGGCGCTCCAAGACCCGTGCCTATTGCTTTCTGACCACCAAGGCGCGGGTGCCGATCACCCCGCAGGCGACCCGGCGACTGCGGCTTCTGGCGAGCCTCGACAGCCTTGGGGCCGGTTTCACTTTGGCAAGTCAGGACATGGACTTGCGCGGCGCAGGTAACATTTTGGGTGAAGAACAGTCGGGCCATATCCGCGAGGTCGGGCACGAACTTTACCAGCAGATGCTGGAAGAGACGATCACACGGCTGCGCGCGGGCGATCTGACGGCGCTGGAGGGCGATGGCGACTGGTCGCCGCAGATCAATCTGGGCGTTCCGGTGATCATCCCCGAGGCCTATGTGCCCGATCTGGACGTGCGGCTGGGCCTCTACCGGCGGCTGGCCGATCTGACGAAAAAGGTTGAACTGGAGGGCTTTGCCGCCGAACTGATCGACCGCTTCGGCCCGCTGCCGAAAGAGGTGAACACGCTGCTGCTGGTGGTGCGGATCAAGGCGATGTGCCGCCGTGCCGGCATCGCCCGGCTGGATGGCGGGCCCAAGGGCGCCACGGTGCAGTTTCACCGCGACAAATTCGCCAACCCGGCCGGGCTGGTCAGCTATCTTCAGGCCGACCGGGGCCTGTCGAAGATCCGCGACAACAAGCTGATCGTGCGGCGCGACTGGTCATCGGAGGCCGAGCGCATCCGCGGCGCCTTTGCCATCGCGCGCGATCTCGCGGCGCGGGCCAGGGAGGCCGAAAGGGTGAAGTAATCAGCGCAAGCGCTTGATAAGGCTGGATGTATCCCAGCGGCCGCCGCCCATGTTCTGGACATCCTTGTAGAATTGATCCACAAGCGCGGTCACCGGCAGCGCGGCGCCGATCCGGTCGGCCGTGGCAAGGCAGATGCCCAGATCCTTGCGCATCCAGTCCACCGCAAAGCCATGATCGAAGGCGTCGTCGAGCATGGTTTGATGGCGGTTGGCCATCTGCCACGAGCCGGCGGCGCCGGCGCTGATCACCTCCACCACCGCGCGGCCGTCGAGCCCGGCCTTCTCGCCGAAGGCCAGCGCCTCCGAGAGGCCCTGCACCAGCCCGGCGATGCAGATCTGGTTCATCATCTTGGCCAATTGCCCTGCGCCGCTGTCGCCCAGACGGCGGCAGATCCGCGCATAGGCGGCGATCACCGGCTCTGCCCGGGCGTAGCTTTCGGCATCGCCTCCGCACATGATCGACAGCACGCCGCCCTCGGCCCCCGCCTGTCCGCCCGAAACCGGCGCATCGACGAAACCGAGCCCCGCCTGCCCGGCGATACCGTGCAATTCGCGCGTCACCTGCGCCGAAACCGTGGTGTGATCAACGAAGAGCGCGCCACTGGCCATGCCTGCAAACGCGCCCTCCTCGCCCAGACAGACGCTGCGCAGATCGTCGTCATTGCCGACGCAGGCCATCACGAATTCGGCACCATGCGCCGCCGCGCGGGGGGTGGGCGCATGGGCTCCGCCATGCTCTTCGGCCCATTTCGCGGCCTTGGCGGCGGTGCGGTTATAGACCGTAACCTCATGGCCTGCCTTGGAAAGATGCCCGGCCATGGGATAGCCCATCACCCCGAGCCCGAGAAATGCCACGCGCGCCATTCGCCACCCCCTCTGGATTGCAGTTCGCTCTGATTGGGCCTACCTACCCCCGGGCGGCAGCGACGACAACAGGCTTGGCATGATCACCCTACTGCGATGGCTTCTGCGCGCGTTCATCGGGCTGGTGGTGCTGTCGGGGGTGACGGTGGCGCTGATCTATGCCTTCACCTCGCGCTCGCTGCCCGCCTATGACGCGAGCTTTCACCTGCCCGGGGTGGCGGGCGAGATCGAGATCGTGCGCAACACCGCCAATGTGCCGCATATCTTCGCCGAAGCGGATGAGGATGTTTTCTTCGGTCTGGGCTTTGCCCATGCGCAGGACCGGCTGTGGCAGATGACGATGATGCGGCGCACCGCGCAGGGCCGGCTGTCGGAAGTGTTCGGGCCGGCGACGCTGCGCACCGACGAATTGATGCGCCGGCTCGATATCTACGGCCTCGCCACCCGGTCGGTGGCGGCGCAGGACGCCCAGACCCGGGCGGCGCTGCAGGCCTATGCGCGCGGCGTCAACGCATGGCTGGAAGAGGTCAACCGGGGCGCGCGCGGGCGCGGCGCGCCGGAGTTCTGGATATTCCCCTCCGAGATCGCGGTCTGGCAGCCCGCCGACTCGCTGGCGATCCTCAAGCTGATGGGGCTGCAAGTCTCGGCCCATCTGGAGAACGAGGTGCTGCGCGCGCGTCTGTCGCTGGCGCTGCCCGAAGAGAGGGTTGCCGATCTGATGCCCGATGCGCCCGGCCCGGGCGTGGCCGCGCTGCCGGATTTCGCGACGCTGTTTCCCGGGGTCGCGCCCTCGGATCAGCCGATCCGCAATGCCGCGGCGGAGGGGCCGCATTTTCCGGTGCCGCCGCGGGCGCTGGCCGGGGCGTCGAATGCCTTTGCCGCGGCGCCGGCGCGCTCGGCCTCGGGCGGCACGCTTCTGGCCAATGATCCGCATCTGGGGCTGTCGGCGCCGACGATCTGGTATCTGGCGCGGCTGGACCTTGCTTCGGGCGCGGTGATCGGCGGCACGATCCCGGGAGTGCCGGCGGTTCTGACCGGGCGCGGCGCGCGGCTGGGCTGGGGGCTGACCACGGCCTATCTGGACGATCAGGATCTGATGATCGAACAGGTGGACCCGGACGATCCCACACGCTACCGCACGCCCGGGGGCTGGGCCGAATTCGAGACCCGCCCCTCCATCATCCGGGTGCGCGGCGGCGATCCTGTCACCCTGACCCTGCGCTGGACGGAAAACGGCCCCGTGCTGCCGGGCGCGCATTTCAACATCGCCGCGATCACCCCGCCGGGCCATGTCGCCGCCCTGCGCTGGACGCTGCTGGACCCTGACGACACCACGATGACCGGGCTGATCCGGCTGATGCGGGCGCAATCGGTGGCCGAGGGGATCGTGGCCGGGGCGCAGGTGGTGGCCCCGGCGCAGAACCTGATGCTGGCCGACCGCCAGCGCATCGCCATGCAGATGGTGGGCCGGATGCCCCGCCGCGATGCCGGCCACCAGACCGCGGGCCGGATGCCCGCGCCCGGATGGCGGGCCGAGAACCGCTGGCAGGGCTATTTCCCCTATTCCGCCAACCCGTCTTTCGAGAACCCGCCCGGCGGCATCCTTGGCAACACCAACAACAAGCCGCTGAGCCGGCCGTTCCCGCTGCATGTGAGCCATTTCTGGGGCGACAGCCAGCGCATCGAGCGGTTCCTGCGGTTGATGACCTCGCGCGAGGTGCATACCCGCGACAGCTTCATCGAGGCGCAGCTCGACACCGTGTCCAACGCGGCGCGCACGTTGCTGCCGCTGGTGGGCGCGGATCTGTGGTTCACCGGCGAGGCCGCGCCCGCCGGCACGCCCGAGGCCCTGCGCCAGCGTGCGCTGCGCCTGCTTGCCGACTGGAACGGCGAGATGAACGAGCATCTGCCGGAACCCCTGATCTATGCGGCATGGATGCGCGCCCTGCAGGAGCGGCTGATCCGCGACGAGCTGGGCCCGCTCGCCTCCGAATTCACCCATGTGGAGCCGGTTTTCATCGCGCGCGTCTTTCAGGATGTGGACGGCGCCGGGGAATGGTGCAACGTGATCCAGTCCTCCATCCGCGAAACCTGCACCGACATGGCGCGGCTGGCGCTGGACGATGCGCTGGTCTGGCTGTCGGACCGCTATGGCGGAAACCCCGAAAGCTGGCGCTGGGGCGATGCCCATCAGGCCCGGCACGACCATCAGGTGCTGGGCGATCTGCGGGTGGTGCGGTTTTTCGTGAACATCCGCCAGTCCACCAGCGGCGGCGATCACACGCTCAACCGCGGGATGACTTCGGGGCGGGGGCCGAACCCGTTCGAGAATGTCCATGCCGCGGGCTATCGCGGGGTCTATGATTTCGCCGATCCCGATTCTTCGGTCTTCATCACCGCCACGGGGCAGTCGGGCCATTTTCTCAGCCGGCACTACGATGATCTCGGGGATCTGTGGCGGCGCGGCGAATATGTGCCGATGACGCTGGACCCGGATCTGGCCCGCGCCGGCGCCGTGGGCATCACCCGCATCGCGCCCGAGTGACCGGGGGTTGGGCGACCGCGGCGAAGGGTGCGCGCGCATGTCCGCTCCCAGCCGTTGCTTTTGTGTTGCGCTCATCCTCGCAGCGGCCCATTTCCCGCCCGGCACGGTGAACGCCGCGAGAGCCTCCCGGGCAGCGGATGGCCGGCCTCCCGGCAGGCCGCGTTGGCCAGGCCGGGTGCACACGTCCGAGGTCGTCCGGACGGCGTCGGCACAAAGCGCCCAGCCCAAGCATTACGGGCGGCTGAGCGAGGCCATCCTCTGCCCTGTCGTCTGCGCCATGGGCCGCGATCCTGCAGCGCGGCGCGCGTCGGCCGGACCGCGCGAGGCTGTCGAATTCTCGCCCCTTTCTGCCGCCGAATTTCCCGATTGCGCCCATCAATCCGCCCGACCGCGCTTCTACCACAGGTGGAGTGAGCGGCGCCGCGGGGCGCTGCGGGATTTCGAAACGGATCGCTGCCATGACCCATGTGACCGACCAGACCACCGAAGCCGCGTCCGACAGGGGCGCCGGACGGCGCCTTGCCGCGATGCCCCGCCTGCGCGCACAGGCGGAACTGGAGCCGCCGCGCGTCTCCGGCTGGCGTCGGGCCCCGGCCGCCTCGCTGAAGCGGTCGTCGGCGCGCCATCACACAAGGGCCGAGGGCGCACCCCACGACCAACCCGGCCGGCCCCGGATTGATCTGGCGTTGATCGGCCTGCTCGGCCTGTGGTGCCTGCTGGTGATCGGGCTGATGGGCTAGGCGCCGCACGCGCCTACCCGCCGGCGCGCCCCTCGACCCCGCTGACCGACACGCGCTGAACGCTGTCGATGGACAGAAGCGCGGTGACCACCCGGTTGCGGAACAACTTCACATGCCGGCCGGCGATCGCTTCGGCGGCATCGGCCTTCTGGTCGGTGATCGCCTCCAGTATCGCGCGGTGATCCTGCATCGTGACCCCCAGATGGGTCTCCAGCCGTTCGTCCACCCCGGTATGATCGCTGAAGCAGACATAGCCGATGCGCAGCCCCTCCATCAGGCAGCGGTCATAGGCGGAGGACAGGTATTCCGAGGCCGCGGCCCGGCCGATGGCGCTGTGAAAATGGAAATTGGCCTCGTTCACGGTTTCGCTGTCATGGCGCGCGGCGCCGGCTTCGAAAGCCGCGCAGCGGGCCTCGATCTCTGCCAGGGCGTCGGGCGTGCGCCGCAGGGCCGCGAGCCGCGTCACCGCGCGCTGCAGCACGTCCAGCCCCTCGAAGAACGCGCGCAGGTTCTGCAGGTCGAGCGGCGCCACCCGCGCCCCGCGGCCCCGGGCATTTCTGACCAGACCGTCGGCGCCAAGCCGAATCAGCGCCTCACGCACCGGCGTGCGCGAGACCGCATAGCGCGCCGACAGTACGCCCTCGTCCAGCGCTGCGCCGGGCGCAAGCTCAAGCCGCAGGATATCGCTGCGCAGGCTGTCATAGACCCGGTCGCTGCCGATGCTGCTGCCCAAAGCGCGCGCGCCTCCCTGTCGATGCGGATGGTGGAGTATCCTGCGCTGCGACCGCGCAGGCAAGAAAAAATACGGCGCGCTTGACGCGGCGTATACGCCGTGCATACTCCAGCCCGGACGGCTGGTGACCGATGGAGAAGGCGAATGGCGGCGAAGTCATGGTCGGTGGGCGTGGATGTGGGCGGCACCTTCACCGACCTTTACGCCTTTGACCGGGCGACCGGCACCATTGCCCTGCACAAGACCGCCAGCACCCCCGCCAATCCCGCCGAGGCGATCATCGAGGGTCTGCGCGAGTTGTCGGCCAAAGCGGGCTTTCCGACCGAGGCGGTCGCGAGCCTCGCCCATGGCACGACGGTCGCCACCAACGCCCTGATCCAGCGCCGCGGCGCCAGGGTCGCCGTCGTCACCACCCGCAATTTCCGCGATCTGGTGGAGATCGGGCGCCAGATTCGCCCCAGGCTCTATGATCTGAAGGCTGACCATCCGCAGCCGCTGGCCCCGCGCGAGATGCGATTCGAGGTGGAGGAGCGGATCGGGCCCCGGGGCGAGGTCATCACCGCGCTCGATATGGCCAGCGTGGATGCGGTGATCGACCAGTTGCGCGAGTGCGGCGCCGAGGGCTGCGCAATCGCCTTTCTCTTCTCCTATCTGAACCCGGCGCACGAGGCCGCGGTGCGCGACCGTATCCGCGCCGCCCTGCCCGATATCGCGATCAGCACCTCGCACGAGGTCCAGCCCGAATTCCGCGAATACGAGCGCAGTTCGACCACGCTGCTCAATGCCTATCTGCAGCCGATCTTCGCGCGCTACATGGCCACGCTGGGCGCGGCGCTGGAGCGGATGATGCCCGGCGCGCATGTGGGGATCAACCAATCCTCCGGCGGGCTTATGGGGATCGACAAGGCACGCGACTTTCCCATCCGCACCGCGCTGTCGGGGCCGGCGGCGGGGGCGGTGGGCGCGATCCACGCGGCACGCGCCTCGGGGATCGGTGACGTGATCACCTTCGACATGGGCGGCACCAGCGCCGATGTGGCGCTGATCCGGGGCGGCGAGGCGGGGCTTTCCTTCGACCGCGACGTGGCGGGTTTTCCGGTGCGGATGCCGATGGTGGATATCAATACGGTGGGCGCGGGCGGCGGCTCGGTCGCGTGGTTCGACCGGGACGGGCTGGTCAAGGTCGGCCCGGTCAGCGCCGGCGCCGTGCCGGGGCCGGCCTGCTATGGCCGGGGCGGGACGGAACCCACGGTTACCGATGCCAATGTGGTGCTGGGCCGGCTGTCGGGGCACGGGCTTCTGGGCGGGGCGATGGCGCTCGACGAGGATGCCGCCCGGGCGGCGGTGGGCAAGATCGCCGAACGGCTGGGCTTTTCGGTGGAACAGGCGGCGCGCGGCATCCTCGATATCGTCTCGGCCAACATGGTCCGCGCGATCCGGGCGATTTCGGTGGAGCGCGGCCACGACCCGCGGGATTTCGTGCTCATGCCCTTCGGCGGCGCCGGCCCGCTCCATGCCGAGGGCTGCGCGCGGGCGCTGGGCATCCGGCGCATCCTCGTGCCGCTCTCGCCGGGGATATTGTGCGCGCAGGGGCTGCTGGTGGCCGACCAGTCCGAAAATTTCGTGCGCGGCCAGCTTGTCCGGCTGGAGGCGGCGGCGGGCGCAACCCTTGCCGCCCTGCTGGCCGAGGCGATGGACGAGGCGCGCAGCTGGTGGCGGGCCGAGGGGATCGCGCCGGAGGCGCGCGGGCTGAAGATCGCGCTCGACATGCGCTATGCCAGCCAGAATTACGAGCTACAGGTGCCGGTGGCGGCCGCGCCCGATGCCCCCGCCCTGCCCGGGCCTGAGGATCTGCGCGCGGCCTTCATGGCGGTGCATGAACAGACCTACGGCTTTGCCAATCCTCACGATCCGGTGGATGTGGTGGCGCTGCGGGTGACGGCGCTGGGCCGGCTGCCCTCGCCCGGCACGCCGCCCCTGCCCGGGGGCGCGGAAACTCGGCCCGCCCCGCGGATGCGCCGGCCGGTCTGGTTCGACGGGGACGCGCCGCAGGACACGGCGGTTTATGACCGCGCGACGCTCGCGCCCGGCGCGGTGATCGACGGCCCCGCCGTGATCGACCAGTTCGACGCCACGACGCTCGTCTTTCCGGGCGACTGCGCCACGGTGGACGAGGCGCTCAACATCCTGATCGACCGCGCGGAGGGAAGGACATGAGCCACGCAACCGAATCGGCCACCCCGCCCCAAGCAACGCCCGATCCGATCACGATCGAGATCATCGCCTCGGCCTTCCGCTCGGTCGTGGACGAGACCTTCATCGCGCTGATGAAATCGGCCTATTCCACCAATATCAAGGAACGCCACGATCATTCGACCGCGATCTGCGACACGCGCGGCCGGCTGATCGTGCAGGCCGACAAGTCGCTGCCTATCCACATCGCCTCTATGAAGGGGCTGATGGAGACGATCCTCGCGCGATACACGCTCGACCAGATCGACGAGGGCGACATCTTCGTGGCCAACGATCCCCATGTGGCCGGCGGCACCCATCTGCCCGACATCAATTATGCCGCCCCCGTCTTTGTCGACGGCGAGCTTCTGGGCTTCGTGTGCAACATCGCCCATCACGCCGATATCGGCGGCATGGCGCCGGGCTCCATGGCCGGGGGCATGTCGGAGATTTATCAGGAGGGGCTGCGCATACCGCTGGTGCGGCTCTACCGGCGCGGCGAGATGCAGCAGGATCTGATGGACATGTTCCTTCTGAACGCCCGTATCCCGCTGGAGCGGCGCGGCGACCATTTCGCCCAGATCGCCGCCTGCCGGCTGGGTATCCGCCGGGTGCAGGAGATCGCCGCGCGCTACGGCTGCGCGCTGATCCGGCAGGTCTGGGAGGAATTGATCACCCGCACCCATGCTCGGATGCGCGCGGCCATCGCCGCCCTGCCCGACGGCACCTACCGTTTCGATGATGTGATGGACGATGACGGGGTGGCGACCTCGGATATCCCGATCCGGCTGGAGGTGCGCATCAGCGGCGACCGCGCGGTGTTCGACTGGCGCGGCTCGGCCCCGCAGGTGGCGGGCAACATCAACCTGCCGATCAACGCCGCGCAGGCGGCGGTGGCCTATTCCCTTCGCGCCCTGCTCGACCCCGAGATCGCCAACAATCAGGGCATTATCGACTGCTGCGAGATCGAGACCGACCGCGGCAGCATCGTCGATTGCGTGGCGCCGGCGCCGGTGGCGGCGCGGGCCAACACCTCGCAGCGGCTGATCGACATGATCATCGGCGCGCTGGCCCCGGCCATTCCCGACCGGGCGGTGGGCGCCTCGAACGGCGCCAATACAACGGCGGTCTTTTCCGGCATCGATCCGCAAACCGGCGGCGAATACCTCTATTTCGAGACCCTCGGCGGCGGTTTCGGCGGGCGGGCCGACCGCGACGGCAAGGACGGGGTGCAGGTGCATATCACCAACACCTCCAACCTGCCGATCGAGGCGATCGAGACGGAATATCCCCTGCGCGTCGTGGCCTATGGCTTTGTAGAGGATTCGGGCGGGCCCGGGCAATTCCGCGGCGGCGGCGGGCTGCGCCGGGTGATCGAACCTGTGGGCCATGATTGCCTGTTCAACGGCGCGGGCGAGCGGTTCAGCAACGCGCCCTGGGGCGTGTTCGGGGGCGGATCGGGGCGCTGCGGGCGCTTCGTGCTGACCCGACCCGACGGCCGCGACGAGGGGCTGGCCGTCAAACCCTCCGGCGTGCCGCTGCCGCAAGGGGCGCGCATCACCGTGGAAACCCCCGGCAGCGGCGGCTACGGCCCGCCCGCGGACCGTGCCACCGAGGCGCTGGCCGCTGACCTGCGCTCGGGCAAGTTTTCGCAGGATTATCTTGCCAAGCACTACGGCGCGGCGTTTGATGGGGCGCAAGGGGGCGCGCCCGTTGCCGCGGCAGACAAGCCCTCGGACCCCTGACAGAGAGGATATCATCATGATAAAACACACGATTGCAGCGGCCGCCTTCGCGTCGGCCACGCTGGGGCTCGGCCTGACCGCCGCCAGCGCGCAGGTCGCGCTGGATCTGGCCAATGAATACCCGCCCGCATCGATTCACGCCCAGACCGCCGACACCTTCATCGAGGCGCTGCGCGAGGCCAGCGGCGGCGAGATCGACATCACCGCCCATCACGGCGCGGCGCTGGGCTTCCGCTCGGCCGACCATTTCGACGCGGTCGGCGACGGCGCGGTGGACATCGCCTCGACCTTCGTGGGCGTCTGGGCCGGGATCGACCCGGTGTTTCTGGTGTCGTCGCTGCCCTTCCTCGCGCCGTCGATCGAGGATAATATCGCGCTCTACGAGGCGACGCGGCCCTATTATGAACAGACGATGGCGGATGCCAATCAGGTGTTCCTGTTTGCCACGCCGTGGCCGCCCAGCGGGCTCTGGGGCAACAAGCCGCTCGATTCCATGGAGGCGATCGCCGGGCAGCGTATCCGCACCTTCGACGCCAACGGCACGATCACCCTGCGCGAGGCCGGCGCCGCCCCGATCCAGCTTTCGTGGGCCGATACCGTGCCGCAGCTGACCGCCGGCGGCATCGACGGCGTGCTGACCTCGGCAGATGGCGGCGCCGCGGCACAGCTTTGGGAGCATCAATCCCATTTCACCGAGGTGAACTATGCCATGCCGCTGCAGATCATGCACATGAATCAGGACATCTTCGATGCGATGAGCAGCGAACAGCAGCAGATGGTCCGTGAAGCCGCAGCCGAAGCCGAAGCCTTCGGCTGGGGCTTGCTGGCCGACCGGGTGGCCCAGAACTACGCGCAGATGGAAGAAAACGGCATGACCATCGTCACCGATGTCTCCGCCGGGTTCCTCGACGCGCTGGGCGAGGCTGCGCAAACCACGGTCGCGGAGTGGGAAGCGCGCTTTCCCGCCGCTGATGCGCTGTTGGAATCCTTCGAGGCGATGCGCACGCGCTAAGGGGAATTCAGGGCGGCGCCGGTATCGGCCGACCGGCTGTCGGCGCCGCCCCATTCTCTATACGAAATATTATTTGCAATTTCTCTCCGTTGCTCGCCTAATGCGGGTGTGCGGCGCAACAGCCCGCCCGGGCTGTTGCGCCGGCATGACGCAACAAACGGGAGGATCTGTTGTGATGTTGCATGCGACCCTACGGACGACGACCGCCGGCGCGCTGGCTCTGACCCTTGTGGCAGGTGCGGCGCAGGCGCAGGTGCGCCTCGATCTGTCGAGCGAGATCCCGCCGGCCTCGATTCACGCCCAGATGGCCGATTTCTTCGCCGAGGCCGTGGCCGAGGAAAGCGGCGGAGAGGTGCTGATCACCCCCCATCATGGTGGCGCGCTGGGCTTTCGCGGGGCCGACCATTTCGATGCGGTGGCCGATGGCGCAGTGGATCTCGCCACCTCCTTCGGCGGCGGCTGGGTCGGGATCGAGCCGGTGTTTCTGGTATCGTCGCTGCCCTTCCTCGCCCCCTCGCTGGAGGAGAACCGCCTGCTCTACGAAGCCTCGCGCCCGTTCTACGAAGAGGCGTTCGAGGCCAACAATCAGGTGATGGTCTTTGCCACGCCATGGCCGGCGACCGGTTTCTTCGCCAACAAGCCGCTCGATTCGCTGGAGGCGATGGCCGGGGTGCGGATGCGCAGCTATGACGCGCCCAGCACCGCGACCATGGCCAATCTGGGCGCGTCGCCGCTGCAACTGACATGGGCCGACACGATCCCGCAACTCAACACCGGGGCGGTGGATGCGGTGATGACCTCGGCCGATGCCGCCGTCGCGGCGAGCCTGTGGGAACAGCAGTCGCATTTCACCGAGGTGAATTACGCGATGCCGCTGCAATTCGTGCACATGAACCGCGATGTCTACCAGAGCCTGACCGACGACCAGCGCGCCGCCCTGCACCGCGCTGCCGAACGCACCGTCGATCATGCCTGGAGCCGGCTGGAGGCCGGTGTCGTCGAAGCCTATGCCACACTGGAGGCCAATGGCGTGACCGTGATCACCGATATTTCGCCCGAATTCGATGCAGCCCTGCGCGAGGCCGGGCAATCCTCCATCGACGAATGGGTCGCCCGCTTCGGGCCGGGACAGGAATTGCTGGACAGTTTCTTCGCGAGCCTCGACAACTGACCGGAAGTGCCGGGCGGGGCAACTCTGCCCCGCCTGGCGAGCAGCCGGCGCCCCAGGCGCAGGAGCACAGGACGGAGCCTGCCGATGCAGCTTTTCCAGACGGCGATTTTCGGGCTGTCGCGGCTGGCGGCGGGGGCGGCGGCGCTGGCGCTGGTCGGCATGGTGGGCATGATCCTTTACGAGATCATCCTGCGGTATTTCTTCTCCTCCTCCACCTTCATGCTGCAGGAAATGGTCGGCTACGGCGTGGCCACCTGCACCTTCCTTGCGCTCGGCTACACGCTGGAGCATCGAGGCCTGATCCGGGTCAATGTGCTGCTGACGCGGGTCGGCCCCGGCTGGCGGCGCGTGCTGGAGGCGGTCTCGGCGGCGCTGACCATGGGCGCGATCGGGATGCTGATCTGGTTCTTCTGGCTGCGGGTGACGCGCCACTGGACCCGGGGCAGCGTGTCGAGCTCCATCGCCGAGGTGCCGCTCTGGATCCCCGAGGGCGTTCTGCTGCTGGGGCTCGGCATCTTCTGGCTGCAGCTTTTCGCCTATTTCCTGCGCCAGATCACCGGGGCGCCGCCTCCGGTGCCCGACGCAGAACCCGCCGATGGGCATTGACACGACGCAAGCGAAAGGCAGCTCATGGAAGCGATCCTGACAGGCGGCGCCGTTCTGGGGCTGATCTTTCTCTATCTCGGCCTCGGCGTCTGGGTCTTTGCAGGGCTTTTGCTGGTGGCGGCGACCTCGCTCTACCTGGTGCTGGGCATGACGCCGCAGCGCATCGGCACCATCGCGGCCGGCATCGTCTATCGCTATTCCTCGACATGGGAACTGGCGGCGATCCCGATGTTCATCTGGATGGGCGAGATCATCTTTCGCACCGACATCTCCAACCGGCTGTTCCGGGGGCTCATGCCCTTCGTCAACCATGTGCCGGGGCGGCTTTTGCACACCAATGTTCTGGGCTGCACGCTCTTCGCCGCGGTGAGCGGCTCATCGGCGGCGACCACGGCCACGGTGGGCAAGATCACCACCACCGAGTTGCGCGAGCGCGGCTATGACAAGATGCTCAGCCTTGGCTCGCTGGCCGGGGCGGGCAGCCTCGGGCTGCTGATCCCGCCCTCGATCGTGATGATCGTCTATGGCATCCTCGCCGAGGTCTCGATCTCGCGGCTCTTTGCCGCCGGGGTGCTGCCGGGGTTGCTGATCGCGGGGCTCTATTCGGCCTATATCATGGTGCGCGCCATCGCCAATCCGGCACTGGCGCCGTCGGACGGGGCGCGCTACGGGCCGATGGATTACCTGCGCGGGCTGCTCGACCTGTCGCCGGTGCTGGTGCTGGTGTTTCTGGTGCTCGGCTCCATCTACAGCGGTGTGGCCACCCCGTCCGAGGCCGCGGCGGTGGGCGTGGCGGCGGCGCTGGCAATATCCGTGGCGTTGCGCCAGATGACGTGGCGGCTGTTGGTGGATACGCTGATGGGGGCGCTGCGCACCAGCGCGATGGTCTGCGTGATCCTCGTGGCCGCGGCCGTTCTGTCGAGCGCGATGGGTTATCTGCATGTGCCGCGCAACGTGGCCAATGCGATCGGCGCGCTGGGGCTGGAACCCTGGGGCCTGCTGCTGATCCTCGCGCTGTTCTACATCGTGCTGGGGCTGTTTCTGGACGGTGTGTCGATCATCGTGATGAGCCTGCCGATCACCTTTCCGCTGGCGATGCAGGCCGGGTTCGATCCGATCTGGTTCGGCATCTTCCTCGTGGTTATGGTGGAGATGGGCCAGATCACCCCGCCGGTGGGCTTCAACCTTTTCGTGCTGCAGGGGCTGACGGGAACGCCCATCGGCAAGGTCGCGGTTGCGGCGCTGCCGTTCTTTCTGCTGATGGGGCTTGCCGTGGCGATCATGGCGGCCTTTCCGGGCATCGTGCTATGGTTGCCCAACCTGCTTTACGGATGACACCCATGCCTGATTACGGACGTTTCGACCCCACCGCCGCCATGGCCGAGATCGGCCCCGCGCTGACCGCGCCGGGCCAGCCGGAGGCGGGCTTTGCCGCCTTTTCGGACCATTGCAAGGCGCGCACCGGCCACCGCCTGCTGACCATGCTGGCCTGGATGGAGGCCGACAACGACGTGCAGCGCATCTGGTCGTCGAACCCCGGCGCCTATCCGCCGGCGGCGCGCAAGGCCATGGGTGTCACCGAATGGGGCGCGCAGGTGCTGCACCGGCGCCAGCTGTGGATGGGCCGCACGGTGGAGGATATCCGCTGGGCCTTTCCCGACCACGCCCTGATCGAAAGCCTCGGCTGCGGGGCCTGCATCCATGCGCTGGTGCAATGGGACGGCGCGCTGCTGGGTGTGATCTCGATGCTCGATGCCGAACACGCCTATACCGAGGCCGACATGGCCGGGCTGAACGCCATCGCGCCGCTGCTTGCACCGGGGTTTCTGGCGTTCCACAAGGGGGCGGGCGCCGGCTGACCGCTTCGCGCCGCGCGCCGCCCGCGCGGGCACAGACATCGAAAGGAGGCCGCCCGTGGCCATCACCATCTTCGAGAATGCCACCGTCATCGACACCGAGGCCGGCACCGCCCTGCCCGACCATCACGTGGCCATCGAGGGCGCCCGCATCACGGAGCTTTCGCCGAGCCCCATCGCCGCGGCCGAGGCCGACCGGATCGACCTGCGCGGCGCCACGCTGATGCCCGGGCTGATCGACGCCCATGTTCATGTCACCGCCTACACGGCGAATTTCACCGAATTGCAGCGCGCCTCGCCCTTCTATGTGGCCAGCGCCGCGGCCGGGATCATGGGGGCGATGCTGGACCGCGGCTTTACCACCGTGCGCGACGTGGGCGGGGGAGAGTTCGGCCTTGCGCGGGCGCAGGCCGAAGGGCTCTTGCGCGGCCCGCGGCTGATCTATGGCGGCAAGGCGATCTCGCCCACCGGCGGGCATGGCGATGTGCGCCCCATGGGGGTGGACCGCCATGACGATGCCTATAACCAGCCCGGGCTCGGCGCCATCGTGGACGGCGTGCCCGAATTGCGCCGCCGCGCCCGCGAGGAGATCCGCCGCGGCGCCCATCACATCAAGATCATGGGCAACGGCGGCATTTCCTCGCCCACCGACCGGATCACCTCGGACCAGTTCTCGCTGGAGGAACTGGCCGCCGTGGTGGAAGAGGCCGAGATGGCCGATCTCTATGTGGTGGTCCATGCCTATACCGCCCGCTCGATCAAGCGGGCAGTGGCCCAGGGCGTGCGCTCGGTCGAGCACGGCAATCTGGCCGATCAGGAGGCGATCGACCTGATGAAGGCGCGCGGCGCATGGCTGGTGCCGACGCTGGCCACCTATCATGCGCTCAAGGAAGAGGGGGTCGCCGCGGGCCTGCCGGCGGAACTGGCCGGCCAGATCGACGCGGTGCTCGATGCCGGGCTGGGTGCGGTCGAGATGGCGCAGCGCGCGGGCATCCCCATGGCCTATGGCACCGATCTTCTGGGCACCATGCAGCGCCGCCAATGCAGCGAATTCACCCTGCGCGCCGATGTGGTACCGGCCGCCGATCTGGTGCGCGCGGCCACGCTGAACGGCGCGCGGCTGATCCGGCGCGAGCATGAACTGGGCGCGGTGCGGCCGGGCTTTCTTGCCGATCTGATCGTGGTGGCGGGCAACCCGCTCGAAGATATCGGCTGCCTTGCCCGGCCCGAGGATCATTTGCGGCTGGTCATGCAGGACGGCCGGATCGTCGCCGACAGGCGATAAACCGACGGGGCATCACGGCACGCCGAGCGCGCGCAGCCCCGCCGTCACCCCGCGCAGCGAGACCGGAAAGGTCACCGGCCCATCGCGCCCCAGCGGCTGATAGCCCACGACCATCGTCAGCCCCCGCCGCAGGGCGGTGATATGGGCAGGCTCCAGCGTCAGCAGGGCCGAGCAGCGCGCCTCGGCGCAACTGTGCCAGACCAGCGCCACCGGCTCGCCCGCGCCCACACGAAAGGCCGGGCGCGCCGTCAGCAGCACCCCGTCGGGCGTGCGCAGCACCATCACGAGGCGCCGCTCCGCGCCGCTGCCCAGCGGGTTCAGCCCGACCTCGCCCAGAAAGCGGCCGTCCGACGGGTCGGCCAGACGCTGGGTCAGCGCGCAGGCGCGCGTCTCGGCCCCGGCCGGGGCGCAGGTTACCGTCCAGTCCTGAAACTGCGCGCCACCCTCCGCCTCGGCGCCCGCGGCTGTTGGCAGCCAAAGCCCGAGAAGCAGTGCCAGTGCGCGTTTCCCGCAGTTGGATAGGGGACGGATCGTCATGCTGTGTCTCCGGTCGGAGTCGACAGTATGCGCCAGCACGCCGCCCGGCCAAAGCCGTTTTCCGGGGCGCGCGGGTTTCCCGCCGATCAGAGCGGGCCGGGGCGGCGCTCTTCGGACAAAAGCACATTGGCATCCACCTGCCCGACCCCGGGCAGCGTCATGATCCGCCGGCGCAGCACCCGCTCGAAATCGCTCAGATCGCGGGCGACGACACGCAGGCGGTAATCGTAGATGCCAAGGACATGCTGGACCGTCTGCACCTCGGGTATGGCGCAGACCGCGCGCTCGAAATCCTCCAGCCGCACCCGGCCCTTGGTGGCCAGCGTCACGCCCAGAAAGACGGTCACGCCAAAGCCCAGCGCGGGCAG
>SKUV01000057.1 GCA_007129775.1 Paracoccaceae bacterium
CGCTGGCCTCGGCGAAACTGGCGCCGGCCTTGACCGCCTCCAGCACCCGGGCGAAGCGGATCCACTCACCCCCGTTCGGGTCATGGTTCATCAGGAAATTGGCGGCGCGCACCGCCTCCATCTCGGCGGCGCGCACGGGGTTCATGATCGCGCTGGTCATCCCCGCGCCGATGGCCATGGGCAGGAAGGCTGCGTTGATCCCGTGGCGGTTGGGCAGGCCAAAGCTGATGTTGGAGGCGCCGCAGGTGGTGTTGACGCCCAGTTCCGCCCGCAGCCGCCGCACAAGTTCAAAGACCTGCTGGCCCGCGCTGGCCATCGCCCCGATCGGCATGACCAGCGGATCGACGACGATGTCATGGGCCGGGATGCCATGGTCGGCCGCGCGTTCGACGATCTTTTTCGCCACCGCAAAGCGCACATCCGGGTCTTCGCTGATGCCGGTGTCGTCGTTCGAGATGGCGACGACGGGGACGTTGTATTTCTTCACCAGCGGCAGCACGATCTCCAGCCGCTCCTCCTCGCCGGTGACGGAGTTCAGCAGCGGCCGGCCCTCGGCCATCTCCAGCCCCGATTCGAGCGCCCCGGGCACCGAGCTGTCGATACACAGCGGCACATCGGTGATCGCCTGCACCCGGGCGACCAGTTCGCGCATCAGCGGCGGTTCGACGAAATTGTTGTCGGCATAACGCGCATCCTCGGCCATCCGGTTGGTGAAGACGGCGCCCGAATTGACGTCGAGCACCATCGCCCCGCAGGCGACCTGTTCCAGCGCGTCGCGTTCAACGGTGGAGAAGTCATCCGCCTCCAGTTCGGCGGCGAGCTTCTTGCGGCCGGTGGGGTTGATCCGCTCGCCGATCACGCAGAACGGCTCGTCAAAGCCGATGACGACGGTTTTCGTTCTTGATTCGATGACGGTGCGGGTCATGTCTTTCCTTCTGTAAAATGCCCGGCCCCGGATGGCCCCAAATGGCTGGGGCGCGCAGGGGGGCGGGCGGTCAGTCGGGCGCGCGCCGTGCCTCCAGCCAGCCGGCGGTTGCGGTGATCCCGCCCAGCGGGAACATATGCGCGCCCGCAATCAGGCTGTCGGGACGGGCGGCCTTGTGGCGGGCCAGATCGGCCACCACCGCATCGGGCGCGAACGGCAGAAGCAGCTTCGTCACATCCTGCGCGCGCTTTTGCAAGACCTGCAGCGACGGGCCGACGCCGCAGGCGATGGCATAACGGATCAGCGTTTGCAGCTTTGCCGGGCCGGCGATGCCCACATGCACCGGCAGGCCGACGCCCTCGGCCTCCAGCCGCCGGGCCCATGCGATCACCGGCGCCGCGTCGAAGACGAATTGCGTCAGGATCGCCATGGCGGCATCGCTGCGCGCGGCGAAATCGGCTTTCCAGTGCAGCGCCGACATCACAGCGGCCTCGCCGCCGTCCGGGTCGATGTCGCGGTTGCCCTCGGGGTGGCCGGCGACGAAAATGTGGCGGAAATCTCCGAAAAGCCCGGTGTCCAGCAGGTCCATGGACGAGGCGAAATCGCCCGAGGGCCGTGCCGCCGCTCCGGCCAGCAGCAGCGCGCAGGCGACCCCGGCCTCTCCCCGGTACCGCGCGAGCCAATCGGTCAGCGTGGCCCGGTCGCGGATGGCGCGGGCCGGCAGATGCGGCACCGGCTCCATCCCGTCGCGGCGCAGGCGCGCTGCGGTCGCCACCATGTCGTCAATCGGTGCGTCGCCGATATGGGCGATGGCCACGCAGGTGCCGCGCGGCAGAAGCGCGCCGAAATCCGCGATTTTCGCGGCGGTTTTCGGGGTCACCTCGATCGAGGCGCCGCGCAGAAAGGCGGTGACATCGGCCGAGGGCAGAGGCGCCGGGTCGCGGCGGAATTTCAGAAGGGTCATGGCGCGGCGATCCTTGTGCTGGGCGGTGGGTCTGGAACAGGTTGTCTGGAACAGGTAGTCCGCGGCTCTGTCCGTCGTGTCTCGGGCGTGGTCCGGGCCGGCTGTCAGGACCAGCCTTCGTTGTCGATCAGTGCGCGCAGGCGGGCGCTGTCGTATTCGGCCGCGATCCGCGCGGCCTCGGTTTTCGCGATCTCGGCATCCTCGCCCGGCACCTCGACCGGAGCGGCCTTGCGCCACTCCGCCATGTAGGCATCGGCATCGCGCGCGCCCACCTTCATCGCCACCCGGTCGATCGCCTGTTCGAACCGTTCGGGCAGGGGGGCCTTGGCGCCGCGACGGCCCCGGCCCACGATGACCTGCGCCGGGATATCGCGCCAGTAAACGATGGTGACCTGAGCCATGGATGCGTCCTTTCCCCTTCTGAATAGCCCCTTCCGACGCACCGCCAGCGCCGGTTTTCGACCGCTTTCGTCGCGCCAGCGACCCGCCCTTACCTAGCGCGGTCCCCGGCGGGATGCATCAAGACCGGCGCGCGGCGTAGCGGAAAAATCTTCATGTTCATCTTGAGTGCCTCGACAGAACGTGCAGAGCGCGTCCGGATGCTGTCCCGGTATGCTGCGCGGCGGCGCAATCGCTCTCTTGCGCGGGCGCGGTTGGAGGTCTACCTTTGAGGCAACTTTGGTTGGAGGGCGACAGATGACGCCCGAGCGTCCCGCCGGCGCGGACGCGTTCCCGACATCGGTCGAATCTCCGCGCCAGTCAACGCCCGGCCGGGTGCCCCTTTACGGTGCGCTCGATCTGGGCACCAATAGCTGCCGGATGCTGATTGCCCGCCCCGTGGGCAGCCAGTTTCAGGTGGTGGACAGTTTTTCCAAGACCGTGCAACTGGGCGCGGGGCTCGAGTCGTCTGGGCGGCTGGGCCATTCGTCGATGTCGCGCACCGTGCAGGCCCTGCGCATCTGCCGCCGCAAGCTGGAAAAGCACAACGTCCGCCGGATGCGGCTGGTGGCCACCGAAGCCTGCCGCCGCGCCCGTAACGCCGCCGATTTCATCGCCAAGGTCCAGAACCAGACCGGCCTGAAGCTCGAGATCATCGAGCCCGAGGAAGAGGCGCGTCTGGCGGTGATCTCCTGCGCCTCGCTGGTGGCGCCGACGACCGAACAACTTCTGGTGGTCGATATCGGCGGCGGCTCGACCGAGCTTGTCTGGCTCGATCTGCGCCATGTCCCGCCGGCCGAGCGGCCCCATGCGATCATGCGGCTGCATCGCGGCTTCGATCAGCCCCGGGCGCGGCGCCCCGTGGCCCGGGTGGTGGACTGGATCAGCGTGCCGCTGGGGGTCGCGACGCTCAAGGACCAGTTCCGGGATGTCGATGACGATTCCGCCCGCTTTGCCCTGATGTCCTGGTTTTTCGAGGAGAACCTGGCCGATTTCTCGCCCTACGAGCGCGAGCAGGCACGCGAGGGCTTTCAGATCATCGGCACCTCGGGCACGATCACCACCGTCGCGGCTTCCTATCTCGGGCTGACGCGGTATGACAGGAACCGGGTGGACGGGCTGCGCATGACCTCCGACCAGATCGACGCGGTGATCCGCGAATACCTCGAACTGGGGCCCGACGGACGGCGGCGCGACCCGCGCATCGGGCGCGACCGGCACGCGCTCATCATGTCGGGTGCGGCGATCCTGCAGGCGCTGATGCGGGTCTGGCCGACCGACCGGATGTCGGTCGCCGACAGGGGCCTGCGGGAGGGGCTGCTTTACGCCCAGATGTGCGCCGACGGGGTGCTGCGCCGGCCGCGGGGGCAGGGATGAGCGGCAAGAAGGGTGGCAGCTCGGGCCGAGGCGCGCGCGATTTGCGCGTGCGGGTCAAGACCGCGCGCGGGCGCAAGCTGTCCTCCACCCGCTGGCTGGAGCGGCAGCTGAACGATCCTTACGTGCGCCGCGCGAGGGCCGAGGGCTATCGCGGCCGCGCGGCGTTCAAGCTGATCGAACTGGACGACAAGTTCCGCTTTCTGCGCCCCGGTGCCCGGGTGGTGGATCTGGGCTGCGCGCCGGGGGGGTGGCTGCAGGTGGCGGTGGCGCGGGTCAATGCGCTGGGTGCGCAGACGGGCAAGCCGGTGGGCCGGGTGCTCGGCATCGATCTGCAAGAGGTCGAACCGCTCGCCGGGGCCGAGACCCATGTGCTCGATTTCATGGACGAGGGCGCAGATGCGCAGGTGCGCGACTGGCTCGACGGGCCGGCCGATGTGGTGCTGTCGGATATGGCCGCGGCGTCGTCCGGGCATCGGCAGACCGACCACCTGCGCATCGTGGCCCTGTGCGAGGCGGCGGCCGAATTCGCCTTCGACGTGTTGGAGCCGGACGGGGCATTTGTTGCAAAAGTGCTGGCCGGAGGGGCGGAATCGGCGCTGCAGGCGCGGCTGAAGTTGAATTTTGAAAAGGTCGCGAATGTGAAACCCCCGGCCAGCCGCGCCGACAGCGCCGAGAAATACGTGGTCGCCCTCGGCTTTCGCGGCCGGCGCGACGGGCCGGAGGCATGATCGCCCCCCGCCCGGGCGAACGGCTGCTTGCGGGCGATCCGGCGGCGCGGTCGGCGGATGCAACGCTCGTTTTCGTCGGCACGGCCCGCACCCCCTGGGCGCCGGGCGACTGTCCCAGAAACCTGCGACAGGCCCGCGAGGCAGCGGCAAGAGACGCGCCGGACCCGGCAGGCCGGATGCGGCTGGAGATCGCGGCTCCATACCGCGCGGGGCTCGAAGGGCTCACCGCCGGAGATGTGCTGATCGTGCTCTACTGGATGGATGGCGCGCGGCGCGACCTGATCCGGCAGGCCCCGCGCCACCGGCCTGACGGCGCCGGCGTCTTCGCTCTGCGCTCGCCCGCCCGGCCCAATCCGGTCGCGTACACCGAGGCGGGTGTCGTCTTCATCGGCGTCGCCCGCACCGGCTGGAC
>SKUV01000270.1 GCA_007129775.1 Paracoccaceae bacterium
CAGGCCCGCGAGGGGCTGCGGGGCGCGGCTTGATGCTGCGTGCCTTGGGGCCTATCAGGGGGCTGTGGGCCATGCCGGCCCGCGCAGAAAGGGCGCCCGCATGACCATCCGCCGCGATCTGGCCGAAGCGATCGGAAACACGCCGCTGATCCGGCTGCGCGCCGCCAGCGATGCGACGGGCTGCGAGATCCTCGGCAAGGCCGAATTTCTCAACCCCGGCCAGTCGGTGAAGGACCGCGCAGCGCTTTACATCATCCGCGACGCGGTGGCGCGGGGTGCCCTGCGGCCCGGCGGCACGATCGTCGAGGGCACGGCGGGCAATACCGGCATCGGGCTGGCGCTGGTGGGGGCGAGCATGGGGTTCCGCACCGTCATCGTCATCCCCGAAACCCAGAGCCGCGAAAAGAAGGACATGCTGCGCCTCGCCGGGGCGCAACTGGTCGAAGTGCCCGCCGCCCCCTATCGCAACCCCATGAATTACGTGCGCTATTCCGGCCGGCTGGCCGAGGCGCTGGCCGCAACCGAGCCCAGCGGGGCGATCTGGGCCAACCAGTTCGACAACACCGCCAACCGCCGCGCCCATGAAGAGACCACGGGACCCGAAATCTGGGATCAGACCGGCGGCAAGGTCGATGGCTTCATCTGTGCCGTGGGATCGGGCGGCACGCTGGCGGGCGTCGCCCGGGCGCTGCAGCCGCGCGGCGTGAAGATCGGGCTCGCCGATCCCGAAGGCGCGGCGCTGCATGCCTTTTACACCACCGGCACGCTGGCCAGCAGCGGCGACAGCATCACCGAGGGCATCGGACAGGGCCGGATCACCGCCAATCTGGAGGGGTTGCGCCCCGATCTGAGCTATTCCATCCCCGATGCCGAGGCGCTGCCGCTGGTCTTCGACCTGCTGGCCGAGGAGGGGCTGTGCCTGGGCGGATCGTCGGGCATCAATATCGCCGGCGCGATCCGCATGGCGCGCGATCTGGGCCCGGGCCATACGATCGTGACGATCCTGTGCGATTATGGCACGCGCTATCAATCCAAACTGTGGAACCCCGAATTCCTGCGCGGCAAGGGGCTGCCGGTGCCGGAATGGCTCGACCGGGATGGCCCCGCCCTGCCCGATGTATCGCAGGACGGATGACATGATGACACGACATTCCGCCGGCCATCCCGCCCGCCTGTTGCCGCTGCTGCTTGCTCTGCTGCTGTGTCTGGCGCTGCCGGTCACCGCCCAGCAACAGCCCGACCCGGCGGCCGGAGATGCGGCCACCCTGTCAGAGGCCGAAAGCGATGACGGCGTTGTCGTTGCGCCCGAGGGGCGCCTGATCTCGCCGGGGTCGGTGCTGCCGGCCGACGGCGCGCGGGCCAATGGCAATTCGGTGATGCCGACGCTGCCCGACATGGCGGTGTGGGAATTCCTCGCCCGGCGGGTGGAGGCGGCGCTGGAGGATCCGCGCACCACCAACCTCGTGCTGGAACAATTGCGCACCCGCGTGGTGGATTGGCGCGGCCGCTTCCTGCAGGCCCAGAACGCGAACCAGTCGCGCATCGCCACCCTGCGCGACCAGTTGGCCGCGCTGGGCCCCGCCCCCGAAGCCGGCGAGGAAGAGCCGCCCGAAATCGCCTCGCGCAGACGCGAATTGCAATCCCAGCTTCAGGCGCTGGAGGCACCGGTGCGCACCGCCGAAGAGGCGTTCCGCCGCGCCGACGGGCTGATCCGCGAAATCGACGCGGAATTGCGAGAACGGCAGGCCGACGCGCTGATGCAACTGTCGCCCTCGCCGGTCAACCCGACGCACTGGCCCGGCGCGCTGGTCACGCTGGGCAACGGGCTGGCCGCGCTGGGCACGGAACTGGGCAATGCCTGGGCGAACCCGACACGGCGCGACGAACTCGGCGGCAACCTGCCCGCGATCCTCGCTTATCTGGCCTTTGCGCTGGTGCTGCTCTTGCGCGGGCGCTACTGGATGGACCGGGTGCAGCACATGCTGCAGGAACGCGCCTCGGCCAAGGGGCGCGAGGTCTTCGCGCTCATCGTGTCCTTCGGCCAGATCGTGCTGCCGTTTCTGGGGGTGCTGGCGCTGGTCGAGGGTCTGCGCGCCTCGGGCATGGTGGGGCTGCGGGGGCAGGTTCTGGTCGATGCGCTGCCGATGGCGGGCCTGACGATCCTTGTGGCGCGCTGGATCGGGCTGCAGGTCTTTCCGCGCACCGACAAGGGCCATCCGGTGCTGGAGCTTTCGCCCGAACGGCGGCGCGAGGGGCGGTTCCATTCCGCCTCGCTGGGCCTCGTTCTGGCGCTGGAACTGCTGCGCCGCGCCTTTCTCGACCCGGTCGAGCAGAGCGAGGCGGCGCAATCGGTGCTCGCCTTTCCCACCATCGTGCTGACCGGCCTGCTGCTGTTCCGGCTGGGCCAGATCATCCGGCTGCACCTGACCGTGGCCCATGCCGACGACGATCAGCCCGCGGGCGTGGGCGACCGGTTGCTGGGCTTCATCGGCCGGCTTGTCGTCATCATCGGCTTCGGCGTGCCGGTCCTTGCCGGCATCGGCTATATGGCGGCGGCCTCGGCGTTGATCTATCCGGCCGCCTTCTCGCTGGGGCTGATCGGGGTGTTGCTGATCCTCGCCAAGCTGGTGGGCGATCTCTATGTCTGGCTGATGGGCGGCGACGAGGCGGCGCGGGATTCGCTCTTGCCGGTGCTGGTGATGTTCACGCTGGTGCTGATGTCGCTGCCGTTCTTCGCGCTGGTCTGGGGGGTGCGCGGGGCCGAACTGGCCGAGATCTGGGGCCGCTTCCTCGAAGGGGTCCGGGTGGGAGACACGCGCATCTCGCCGGTGGATTTCCTGACCTTCGTGATCGTCTTCGTGATCGGCTACACGGTCACGCGGCTCTTGCAGGGCGCGCTGCGCTCCTCGGTGCTGCCCAAGACCAGGATGGACAAGGGCGGACAGACAGCCATCGTCTCGGGCCTGGGCTATGCGGGGATATTCCTCGCGGCGGTGATCGCCTTTTCCACGGCGGGGATCGACCTGACCTCGCTCGCGCTGGTGGCCGGCGCGCTGTCGGTGGGCATCGGTTTCGGCCTGCAGACGATCGTGTCGAATTTCGTCTCGGGCATCATCCTGCTGTTCGAACGCCCCGTGGCCGAGGGCGACTGGATCGAAGTGGGCGGCGTGATGGGCACGGTGCGCAAGATCTCCGTGCGCTCCACCGTGATCCAGACGTTCGATCGCAACGACGTGATCGTGCCGAATGCCGATCTGATCTCGGGTCAGGTGACGAACTGGACCCGCTTCGACATGACCGGTCGGCTGATCGTGAAGGTGGGCGTGGCTTACGGCACCGACACCCGAAAGGTCGCGCAAATCCTCTACGAGATCGCCGAGGCACAGCCGCTTGTGGTGCTGAACCCGCCGCCCACGGTGCTCTTTCGCGGCTTCGGCGCGGATTCGCTCGATTTCGAAATCCGCATGATCCTGCGCGACGTGCATTTCCTGCTGAAGGTCGAAACCGAAGTGAACCACCAGATCGCCGAACGCTTCGCCGAAGAGGGGATCGAGATTCCCTTCGCCCAGCGCGACATCTGGCTGCGCAACCCGGAGGCTCTGTTTCCGGCGCAGGGCCTCGCCCCCGGGCCGGTGGACCGCGACGCCGTGATGGAGGCCCGGGCGGAGAGTGCAGGGGACGGCGCGGCCAGCGCCGAGGACGCACCGCCACCACCCGGCGAGGAGGGCAGAACACCATGACCGAGGCGCTTTTCCGCGAGGATGCCTATTTGCGCCAGGCCCCGGGCCGCGTGCTTCACAGCGGCCCAGAGGGCGCGGTGCTCGACCGTAGCCTTTTCTACCCCCGCGGCGGCGGACAGCCCGGCGACCGCGGGCGGCTCGACTGGGCTGGCGGGACCATTGCGGTGGCCGATTGCGTGAAGGGCGAGGGCGGGTCGATCCTGCTCGTGCCCGCCGAAGGCAGCGACACGCCGCCGCCCCCGGGCACCGAGGTCGTCCAGCATCTGGACTGGGATCTGCGCCATCGGCACATGCGCGTGCATACCGCGCTGCACCTTCTGTCGGTGATCATCCCGCTGCCGGTGACGGGCGGGCAGATCGGGCCGGAAAAGGGCCGGCTCGATTTCGACATGCCCGAGGCGCCGGAAGACAGGCAGGCGCTGGAGGATGCGCTCAACGCGCTCATCGCCCGCGATCTGCCGGTGTCGGAAGACTGGATCACCGATGCCGAGCTTGCCGCCAACCCCGATCTGGTCAAGACCATGTCGGTCGCCCCGCCCATGGGTCAGGGCCGCGTGCGGCTGGTGCGGATCGGCGCGGGTGCCGATCAGGTCGATCTGCAGCCCTGCGGCGGCACCCATGTGGCAAGCACCGCCGAGATCGGCCGCGTCACGCTGGGCAAGATCGAGAAGAAAGGCCGCCAGAACCGCCGCGTGAGCCTGCATCTGGCGGGCTGAGCCCGCGCAATGCCGCGGATGTGCCGGATAGAGTGATAAACCGCCGCCCATTCCCGCCCGCCCGGTGAACACCGCGAAAGCGGCCCGGGCAGCAGATGGCCGCCCTACCGGCCAGCCGCTATTGCGAGGCCGGGTGCGTCATGCGAGGTCATCCGGACGTGCCCCGCATAAACCGCCCACCCCAAGCGTTGCGCGCGGCGGGCCGCGGCCAGCCCCCGCCCACCGTCCGCCCACCGTCCGCCCACCGTCCGCCCACCGTCCGCCTGCACCCCAAAGGCAGCTTCAGTAGCTGTAATCGGCATAGATGCGGGTCA
>SKUV01000301.1 GCA_007129775.1 Paracoccaceae bacterium
AGGCGCGGCGACGGCGCGGGGATGCCGGGGCATGGCGGCGCCATTGCCCTGCCCCTGCATGAAAAGGCCCTTACCGATGCCAAAGACCGAGCCCGATACAGAGACCGAAACCGGCACCGGCGCACGGATCGACGCCGAGGCGCTCTGCGCCGGGTATCTGGAGGATGTCACCGCCCATATGCGCGGCATCCTCGCCGCCAATGGCGCGGCGCTGGCGGCGGCGGCCGACAGGATCGCCGCGCAGATCGCGGATGACCGGCTCTTGCATGTCTACGGCCCCGGGGGGCATTCCAACCTCGCCGCGCAGGAGGTCTTTTTCCGCGCCGGCGGGCTGATGCATGTCTCGGCCATCCTCGACGAGGGCACGCTTTTGTCGAACGGCGCGCTGCGCTCCATGGCGATGGAGCGCACGCCGGGCTATGGCCGGGTGGTGATCGCCGACCGTGGCCTGGGCGAGGGGGATCTGCTGCTGCTGGTCAATGCCTATGGCATCAACGCCGCGCTGATCGACGCGGCGCAGGAGGCCCGGGCGCGCGGGGTCGCGCTGATCGGCGTCTCGTCGCGCATCCACGCCGAAAGCACCGCGCCCGACCATCCGGCGCGCCACGCGAGCGGGGCCAATCTGCACGATCTGGTGGATATCCATATCGATACCGCCGTGCCCGTGGGCGATGCCATCGTGGCCGTGCCGGGGATGGACGAACAGATCGCCGCCGTGTCGACCTTCGCCAATGCCATCGCACTGAATGCGCTGGTGATCCGGGTGGTGGCGCGGCTGATGGAACAAGGGATCGCGCCGCCGGTCTGGCGCAGCGGCAATGCCCCCGGCGGCGATGCCGCGAACGCCCGCTTTCTGGCCCGGTTCCGCGACCGGGTGCGCGCGCTGTGAGCGGCGCAGGCGCCGAGATCAGCGGCATCTGCCCGGCCACCGGGGCCGGGCTGGCGCTGCGGCTGGAGGGCGCGCGGATCGCCGCGCTGGGCGCGGCGGAGGGTGTCGCGGAAGGCGCGGGCTATCTCGCGCCCGGGCTCATCGATCTGCAACTCAACGGGTTCGGCGGGCATGATCTGAACAGCGGCGCGCTGACGCCCGACACCGTGTCCGCGCTTTGCCGCCGGCTGTTGCAGGAGGGGGTGACGCGGTTTCTGCCCACGATCATCACCGCCGCGCCGGAGGCGATGTGCGACGCCATGGCCGCCATCGCGCGGGCCTGTGCGCAGGACCGGATTGCGCAGGCGATGGTCGCGGGCATCCATGTGGAGGGCCCGGCGCTCGACCCCGAGGACGGCCCGCGCGGCGCCCATCCGGCCGAACATGTGCGCCCGCCCGATCTGGCCGAGGTCGCGCGTTGGCAGGCGGCCTCGGGCGGGCGGGTGCGGATGGTGACGCTCTCGCCCCACTGGCCGGAGGCGCCGGGCGTCATCGCGGCACTTGCAGCGCAGGGCGTGCATGTGGCGCTCGGCCATACCGGGGCGGGGCCGGCGCAGATCGCGGCGGCGGTGGATGCGGGCGCCACACTCTCGACCCATCTGGGCAACGGCGCGGCGGCGATGCTGCCGCGCCATCCGAATCTGATCTGGGCGCAACTGGCCGAGGACCGGCTGACCGCGACGCTGATCGCCGATGGCCACCACCTGCCCGCCGAGACGCTGACTGTCTTTTTGCGCGCCAAGGGGCTGGAGCGGGCTGTGCTGGTGTCGGATGCCGCCGCGCCGGGGGGCTGCGCGCCGGGAATCTACTGCCAGCCGATCGGCGCCGAGGTGGAGCTTTCGCCCGAGGGCCGGTTGTCGATGCGCGGCACGCCCTATCTGGCGGGCGCCGCGCGCAGCCTGTCGGAAAACGTGGCGCTGGCGATGCGTATGGCCGGGCTGACGCTGGCCCGGGCGCTGCGGCTGGCAACCGCCAACCCGGCCCGCTTTGCCGGGGATGACGACGGGGCTGGCGGCGTTCTGGCCGGCGGCGCGCGGGCCGATCTGATCCGCTTTGACCACACGCCGGGCGCAGGGCGGCTGACCATCCGCGAGGTCTGGCTCGCGGGCGAAAAGGTGGTCGGATGAGGCTGCGCGCCGGGGCGGCCCAGCGCGATATCACGCCGCCCGCGGGGCTCGCCATGGCCGGTTTCGGCGCCCGCACCGCGCCCGCCACCGGCGCCCATGATCCGCTGAGCGTGCGCGCGCTGGTGATCGAGGATACCGCGCTGCTGGTGGCCGATGTGATCGGGATCGAGGCGGCGATGGCCGCGCGCATCCGCGCCCGCTGCGCCCTGCCGGCGGAGAATGTGGTGATCGCCGCGCTGCATACCCATGGCGGGCCGGGATCGATGCGGGCCCGGATGCGGGTGGCGGCGGATGCAGCCTGGCTCGACCGGCTGGAGACGGCCTGCATCACCGCGCTGGATGCCGCCGCCGCCGCGGCACGGCCCGCCGATCTGAGCTTTGCCGCAGGCACCGACCCGGGTCTTGCCTCGAACCGGCGCCACGCCGGCGGACCGGTGGACCGGCTGCTGCCCTGTCTGCGGCTGCGCGGCACCGATGGCGCGTGGATCGCCGTGCTGGCCTCTTGGGCCTGCCACCCGGTGGTGCTGGGGCCGGACAACCTGCGCTGGACCGCCGATCACCCCCATTTCCTGCGCGCAGCGCTGGAGGCCGCCCATCCCGGCGCCGTGGCGATTGCCGCGACGGGCTGCTGCGGCGATGTGAACACAGGCCATTCCGCGCAGGCCTCGCTGTCGGGCGCACCCGCCGCCGAGCGCAGCTTTGCCCGCGCCCGCGCGCTGGGCGAGGGGATCGCCGCGGCGATCCTCGCCGCCCCGGCAGCGCCTGTGGGCGGCGAGTGTGTGGCCGCCGCCGAGGAATGGTGCGCCCTGCCCTTCGCGCCGCCCGATGCGGCGGCCAATGCGGCCACGCTGGCGCAATGGCGCGCGGCGCGGGAGGGCGCGGGGGAGGCGGAGCGCGCGCTGCTGGATATCTGGATCGGCTGGGCCGAGACCACCGCCCGCCAGCGGCCCGAACCACTGCACGCGCGGGTAAGCGGGCTGCGCTGGGGCGATGTGCAACTGCTGGCCCTGCCCGGCGAGATTTTCGCGCAGACCGCGCTTGATCTGCGCGCAAGGGCCGGCCCGGCCGGGGCGCGCGCCTTCCTCCTCGGCTATGCCGAGGACAATCCCGGCTATATCTGCCCTGCCGACGAGGCCCCGCATGGCGGCTACGAGGTCGATCAGGCGCACCGCTATTACGACATGCCCGCCCCCTTCGCCCCCGGCTGCGCCGAGGCCCTTGCGAAGGCGGCAGCTCGCGTCCTTGCCCGGCTGGACGGGCGGCGCGGTAACGGAATGCCTTGACCCGAAACACTTTTCATCCGACCTTTGCCTGGGGAATCGAAGGGCCGGCCAGCCGATGGCCGGCAGCAGGGGACATGATGACAGCAGACAAGGCAGGCGCCGGCACGGGGCGCAGCAAGTGCGGCATGGCGCGGCCATGACCACGTTTCTTGCCGAAGCGTCGGCGCGCTACGGCGCGGCCAATGCCGCAGCGCTGGGCTGGATGCTGGACCGGCCCCGGCGCTGGGGCGGCTTTCTCGACACCTGCTACAATGCGCTGGAGCGGCGCGATTACACCCATGCCGATGGCTATCGCGGCCCGCAGTATCTGCACGGCTGGATTCAGGGCCGCGGGCTGGAGGCGCTGGCGCGCTTCGGCCGGGCGCTGGCGGCCGAGGATGCCGCATTATCGACGCGCTGCCACGGGGCGGCGGGGCCGCTGCATGATGCGCTCGCCCGGCTGATCGAGCCGTCGGGCCACGCCTTCTTCCGCTATGACACTGCGCTTCAGCCGCTCCTGTGCGCGCCCGATGCGCCGGTGCGCAGGCAGGTGACAGCGCCCGATCTCTACACCTATTCGGACGCTTTCGCGGCCAAGGGGCTGGTCGCCGCGGCGGGCTGGCTGGGCGATCCGCGCCTGCCGGACTGGCGGGGCTATCTCGGCCGGGTGGTGACGGCGGTGGAAGAGGGCCGCTTCCAGATTGATGAGGCCGCGCCGATCAGCGCGGAGACGATAGCCGCCCAGCCCGATGCCTATACGCCGCGGATGATCCTGCTGGGCGCAGCACCCCACGCGCGCGAGACGGCTTATGTCGGGCGCTTCGTGGAGCATGTGCTGAGCCGGCATCTGGACTGCGCCACCGGGCTTCTGCGCGATGTGGCCGGCGCGGATGCCACCAATCCCGGCCATGCCGCGGAATTCGTGGGCCTGACGCTGGAGGCCATGCCCGACGACCCCGATCCGGCGCTGGTGGCGCAACTGGGGCGCATTCTCGGGGCGGCCTTCCGCGCGGGTTTCGACGGCCGTGGCCTTGTGTTGCGGCGCTCGATCTCCACCGGGCAGCCGATGTCGCCCTACCGGCCGTGGTGGCCGCTGGTCGAGACGATCCGCGCCGCGGCGCTGGTGTGGGAGCGCACGCGTTCCGACGCGGCGCTGGCGATCTGGAAGGCGGCGGACAAGGCGTTTTTCGAACATTACTGGCTGGATGATCCACCCGTGGCGATCCAGTCGCGCAACGCCCATGGCCCGGTCGATCACGTGCCCGCCACGCCCGATCTGGACCCGGGCTATCACACCGGGCTGAGCCTGCTGGCCGCAGAGCAGGTCGCGCGCCGGGCCTTGGCCGGGGACTGAGCCGGGGGCTGAGCTGGGGGCTGAGCCGGGGGGGCGGAGCGGCCCTGACCGGCTGTAAGTATTCAACCGGTCTGACCCCCACAGTTTCAATGGTCTGACACCTGCCGGTGATTTGTGGGAATATCCGATCACAGCCGCGAACGGGTGGTTG
>SKUV01000392.1 GCA_007129775.1 Paracoccaceae bacterium
ACCAGGACGACGGCGACGACGAGGAGTGCAACGGCGGCGATCCGATGCTCAGCCCCAGCCAGCGCATCTGGGGCTACGAGACGGCCGACGGCAGTTTCGCACAGTTCACCAGGGTTCAGGCCCAACAGCTGATGCCGCGCCCGCGCCACCTGACATGGGAAGAGTCGGCCTGCTACACGCTCACGCTGGCCACGGCCTACCGCATGCTGTTCGGCCATCCGCCGCACGAACTGAAGCCCGGGATGAACGTTCTGGTCTGGGGCGCCTCGGGCGGCCTCGGCGTCTACGCGATCCAGCTCATCAACGCGGCCGGCGCCAACGCCATCGGCGTGATCTCCGACGAGAGCAAGCGCGACTACGTCATGAGCCTCGGCGCCAAGGGCGTCATCAACCGCAAGGACTTCAACTGCTGGGGCCAGCTGCCCACGGTCAACACGCCGGACTACAAGGCGTGGTTCGACGAGACGCGCAAGTTCGGCAAGGCGATCTGGGACATCACCGGCAAGGGCAACAACGTCGACATCGTGTTCGAGCACCCCGGTGAGGCGACGTTCCCGGTCTCGACCTTCGTGGTCAAGCGCGGTGGCATGGTGGTGATCTGCGCCGGCACCACCGGCTTCAACCTCACCTTCGACGTGCGCTACATGTGGATGCACCAGAAGCGTCTGCAGGGCAGCCATTTCGCGCATCTCAAGCAGGCCATGGCCGCGAACCAGCTCATGGTGGAACGGCGGCTGGATCCCTGCATGTCGGAGGTGTTCACCTGGGACCAGATCCCGGCCGCCCACACCAAGATGCTGCGCAACCAGCACCTGCCGGGCAACATGGCCGCGCTGGTCAGCGCACCGGTGGCCGGCCTGCGCACCATCGATGACACCCGCGAGGCCGGACGCGGCTGACGCTCACGATCCAGCGCAAGTCTTGATTAACGCCCGGCTGGCATCACGCTGGCCGGGCGTTTTCGTGTCTCGGCGCAGGGTTAACGCCGGACGCGACCGGCGCTGCGCGCCAAAGCCCGATTCGCGGCACGGCTCGCCAGGCCGATCGTGGCCCGGCCGGTGCCGGTCCAGTGATCGCAGGCCCTTGCCAGCGCTCCCCTCACCATTTCTGAGGATGCGAAATCCGCGAATACCGTGCCGGCACAATCTCCGATAAATTTAGGCTTGCGTTAACGAACAGCATGGAGAGATCGGATGTCGGAAGCTTGGTTTCTGGAACTCCTTGGCAGCGTGCGCGACGTGGCGCGGTCCCATGCCATGATCCGCCTTGCCGAGCATCTCGACGACGCGATGCTGGTGGCAGCGTCCGAGTTTCACGAGGCGGCCCTGATACTGGAGAACCAGGACGGTCATGGCGGACAGGATCGAAAGGCTGCTGGCGACATTCCCGGCCGCGGGTTCCATTGAGAACCTCGGCGACGTCATCGATGCCATACGGGACATCTACGACCTCGATCACGTCATCTACTACGCGATCTCGCTGGGCCAGTCGCACATGCTGGCCTCGCGCAGCGGCGGCGGGATGCTGTCGCGCGAGAGCGGCTTCTGGCAGCGCGAAGCCGGCTCGCTCGCCGCGCTGACCTATCCCGGCGAATGGGTCACGCGGTATCGGGAAGCCGATTACGGACGAATCGACCCGGTCCACGAATCAGCGAATCGCAGCTTCATGCCCGTGGACTGGCATCAGATCGCCTGGGACACGCCCAAGAAACGGGCCTTCCTGCGCGAGGCTGTCGAATGTGGAATCGGCAATCAGGGCTACACGATTCCGATCCGCGGCCCCGATGGACAGTTCGCTGCATTCACACTGAACAAGTCCTGCACCGACGATGAGTGGCAACGCCTGATCACGGAAAGCGCCCGTGACTTCATGCTCATCGCAAATTTCTTCCACCAGAAAGTTCTGGAAATCGAGAAGATATTTGGATCACCTCCCGCCCCCACGTTGTCCAATCGGGAACGGGACGTCCTGCGCATGATCGCGCAAGGAAAAAGCCGCGGACAAGTGGCCGACTCGCTCAAGATTTCTGAAAATACACTTCGTGTGTACCTTGACAGCGCCAGACACAAGCTTGCGGCACTGAACATTCCACATGCGGTCGCGATCGCCAGCACAAGAGGTTTTATTAATATATAGTAAAAATCTGGCCTATTTATCAAATTTTTACCGGTTTTGACGAAAGTCGGCTCCGTTCCAAACACGGAGTCAGCGATGATCAGCGTCATCTACGCCGCCGACCTCTACCGTCTTCCGACCCTCGCCGCCTCGATGTATCGCGACCGCGCCGCCCAGTTCCGCGAGCGGCTGGGATGGGCCGTCGAGGTCGACGAGTACGGCCACGAGTTCGACGACTATGACGATCTGAACCCGCTCTACGTCATCATGCAGAACGAGCGCGGCGAGCATCTCGGCTCGGGCCGCCTGCTGCCGACCACCGGCCGCACCATGCTCAACGACCACTTCTCGGAACTGACCGGCGGCATGACCATCCAGAGCCCGCTGATCTGGGAGACGACCCGGTTCTGCGTCTCGCCGCGCCTGGCCCGCAACCGCCGCGAGGGCATCGGCGTGCCGGCCGCCCTGCTCTGGGCGGGCTGCGAGATCGCGCTGCGGTCGGGCATCGAGTTCTACGCCGGCGTGTTCGCCGAGCCGATGCTGCGGGTCTACAAGTCGGCCGGCTGGGAGCCCGAGGTGCTGGGTTCGCGCTACACCCGCGAAGGCACCATCTGCGCGGGCCTTTGGGAAGTGACGACCGAAACCCGCGACCGCCTCGCCGAGCGTGCCGGACGCCTCGGCCGCACCCCCGCCCTGCGTTTCCTGCCCGACGAAAGCCGCGTACCCGCCGGCTCGCCGCTGACCGCGACCAACGCCTTCGCCGTGACCTCGGCGCTGGCGAGCTATCTCTGAGCGCCCGGCGCGCTCCCCTGCCCTTCCCGCATCGTCCCAGCACAACCTCCCTGCACGGCCCTGTACCGGCGGCCCTGCCGCTCGGACGGGTCCCCTCCGCCAGCCTGCGACCTCGCCCCGTGGTCGCAGGCGGGCCATGCGAAGGCTCTCCCGCCGACGCGCGCGGTCTGGCATGATCGGCCGGCAGGCCGGAGCGAGGGGGCAGGATGGACCGCGCGACACTGGCAACCCGCATCGCCCAGGCGCGCGGGCACGAACCCGCCGATCTGGTGCTGAAGGGTGGGCACGTCTTCGATCTCGCCACCGGCGCGCTGATTGCGGGCGATGTCGCGATCTGTGGCGATACCATCGTCGGCACCGGGGCGACCTGGCACGGCCGGCGCGAAATCGCGGTATCGGGGGCGATCCTCGTGCCGGGTTTCATCGACACCCATCTGCACATCGAAAGCAGCCTCGTCACGCCGTTCGAGTTCGACCGCTGCGTGACACCGCTCGGCGTGACCACGGCGATCTGCGATCCGCACGAGATCGCCAATGTCGTCGGTCTTGAGGGGCTTCGCTATTTCCTCGAGGCCAGCCGCCAGACGGTGATGGACATCCGGGTGCAGCTGTCGAGCTGCGTGCCCTCCACCACCATGGAGACCGCCGGCGCGACCCTCTCGGCGGCCGATCTCGCCACGCTGGCCGGCCATCCCCGCGCGCTGGGTCTTGCGGAGATGATGAACTATCCCGGCGTGCTCGCGGCCGATCCCGGCTGCCTCGACAAGCTCGCGGCCTTTGCCGGGCGGCCGCGCGACGGGCACTGCCCGCTGCTGTCGGGTCGCGACCTCGATGCCTACTGCGCCGCGGGGATCGGCAGCGATCACGAGACCACCACCGAAGCCGAAGCGCTGGACAAGCTGCGCAAGGGACTGCGGGTCTTCGTGCGCGAGGGGTCGGTGTCGAAGGACCTCGCGGCCCTCCTGCCGCTCATCACCGAACGCCACGCGCCGCGGATGGCGTTCTGCACCGACGACCGCAACCCGCTCGACATCGCCGAACACGGCCACATCGACCACATGATCCGCACCGCCATCGCCGGTGGCGCGAGCCCGCTCGCCGCCTATCGCATGGCAAGCCTGTCGGGGGCCGAAGCCTTCGGGCTGGGCGACCGCGGCCTGATCGCTCCGGGCTGGCGGGCCGACATCGTGGCGGTCGACACGCTGGAGACCTGCCGCGCGCGGCTGGTGCTGGCCGGTGGCCGGGTGGTGGACGATGCGCTGTTCGCCACGCGCGGCAGCGTGGCCCCGATCGCGTTGACGCTGCGGTCGGTCAGATCAACGTGAATCTCTCCACCAAAGGCCTGAACGGCGGCTTTGCCTTGCCCGGCGGCGCCCGGCTGGAACTGGATGATGAAGCGATCGTTATCGGCCAGGACGGCGGTACTGCCCAACGCCAGGCCAGCAGCAGCGGCCAGAGCGGGCAAAATTCGGCTGGTTGAAATCATGCAATCTCCCTGAATCATTAAGCACGAAGGTCTGTACTTTTTCCGAACGGTGTTGTGAATGTCAAGTAAAAATCCGAAAAAGTTCCGAAATTAGTGCCCTTCAGGGCAGAACCGCGCGCCATCTCACGCCTGGCTGTTAGCATTCAGCAGGTTTTATTGAACGCCGCCCGCCATGACCACGCCCGGCCCGCTATTCGACAACAGCTATGCCCGCCTGCCCGGCGCTTTCCACGATGCCATCGTCCCTACCCCGGTTCAGAAGCCCGAAGTCATCCTGCTCAACGATGCGTTGGCCGAAGAGCTGGGCCTGAGCCGGGACTGGCTGAACTCGCGCGCAGCGCTGGACATTCTGGCGGGCAATGCGCTGCCGGACGGGGCCGAACCCATTGCCATGGCCTACGCCGGACACCAGTTCGGCCAGTGGGTGCC
>SKUV01000327.1 GCA_007129775.1 Paracoccaceae bacterium
ATCAGGTCGATCTCGGGGCCGAAGCTGACGCCCGGCGTATCGGCGTCCACGATAAAGGCCGACAGCCCCCGCGCCCCCGGCGCCTCGCCCGTCCGGGCGATGACGATGTAATGATCTGCAAAGGGCGCGTTGGTGATCCATGTCTTTTCGCCGTTGAGGATGTAGTCATCCCCGTCGCGCCGGGCGCTGGTGGCCATGGAGGCCACATCCGAGCCGGCCTCGGGCTCCGACAGGGCCAGCGCCGCCAGCGCGCGCCCCGCCCGCACCGGCGGCAGGTAGCGCGCGCGCTGCTCGGGCGTGCCGTGCAGCCAGATCGCGCCGGTGCCGATGCCCTGCATGCCGAACACCGAATCGGCCAGCAGATCGCGCTCGCCCAGCAACTCGCGGATGATGCAGAGCGCGCGCACATCCACCGGCGTCACGCGGCCATCGGCATCGACCTCGGGCACCACATGGGCGATCAGGTCGCGCGCGGCCAGATCGGTGGCGATGCGGCGGCATTCGGCGGCCATGTCGGCCACATCGTGATTGCCCTCGGGCCAGTCCGAGACCGCCTCGGCCAGCGCGCGGTGACGATCCTCGAAAAAAGGGAAATCCCACAGCCGCCATGGCTCCGGCCGGGCGATTTCGGGGCTCTCGGTTCCGGCGAGCTTCAGCGTCATGCGCTGGCCTCCATTTCGGCGGGGGGACGGTTGAGCATCAGATGGGCCGCCTCGCGCGCCGCCATTCCGGGCAGGACGCCGGCGGCGCGGGCAAGGACATTGGCGGCGCTGATCGTGCCGCCCCATGTGGCCAGCCCGTCGCCCATGGCGGCGCTGCGCGCATCGACCGTGGCGCCGCAAAGCCCCTCGGGCTCGCACAGCGCCAGCGCGGCGGTGCCACTGCCCTCGCGCCCGCCGCCGCCGTCCGAGCAGATAAAGCCGAAGGGCCGCGCCCGCAGCAGATAGGGCAGCGCCGAACGCCCGGTATGCCCGGCGGTCAGCAGCACGTTGCGCCGGTCTTCGGGCAGGGCGAAGGCGATGGAATCTGTGGCGACGATGCGGCGGCCACCCGCGCACTCGTGCAGGATCGTGCGGTTGGTCACCCCCTCGGGCGGCAGAAGCTCCGGGTCGCGCTCCAGCATGACCCGCGCGGCCTCGGCCACCGCCATGCCGGGGCGCACGCCGCAACTGGCGGCGGGCTGGTTGGCAAAGCTGATCACCCCGGCCGCGTGCAGATCCAGCCCGTCGCCCAGCCGCACGGTCATCACATCGGCCACGGCGGCGGGGATGCCCAGAGCCTCCAGATACCACAGCCCGGCGATGGAGGCGCCCGCCGGCCCCACCCCGCAATCCACTCCGATCGCGCCCCGCGGGGCCTGCGCACCGATGAAGCGTGCCGGCAGCACCCCGCAATAGGAGGCATTGACCACCACATCCCGGCCCCGGTTTTCGGGCGCCACGTGATAGGCGCTGTCCATCGCCATGACGCGGCCGCGCGGGCCCTCGTGCAGAAGGCTCTGATTTGCCGGTATGGCGGGCGCGCTCATTTCCGCACCCTCGCCGCCGGATCGCCCGGCTGGCCCGCGCCGCCGTCCGCCGCATCCGTCGCCACCCAATATCGCGAGCCCGCGATGGCGGCGGGGTCGAGGATCTCGCCCAGTTGCGCCACCTCTTCGGGCGACAGGCGCACCCGCTCGGCGCCCGCGTTTTCCTCCAGATATTTCAGACGCTTGGTGCCGGGGATCGGGATCATGTCGTCATTGCCGCACAGGATCCACGCCAGCGCCACCTGCCCCAGCGTCGCCTCGTGGCGCGCGGCGACTTCACGGATCTTGTCGAGCATGGCGAGGTTGCGGTCGATATTGCCCTCCTGAAAGCGGGGCGAGCGCAGGCGCAGGTCGCTGCTGTCCAGCGCGCCCGCCTGCCGGATCGCCCCGGTCAGAAAGCCGCGCCCCAGCGGCGAATAGGCCACAAGGGTGATGCCCAGTTCACGGCAGGCGGGGATGACCTCGGCCTCCGCCCCCCGCTCCCAGAGCGAATATTCCGATTGCAGGACCGAGACGGGATGCACCGCACAGGCGCGGCGCAGAACATCCGCGCCGACCTCGGACAGGCCGATGGCGCGGATCTTGCCGGCCTCCACCAGCCGCGACATCGCGCCCACCACCTCCTCCACCGGGCGGTCGGGGTCGAGCCGGTGGACGTAATAGAGATCGATGCAATCGGTGCCGAGCCGGCGCAGCGAGCCCTCGACCGCCCTCGCCAGATGCTCGGGCGAATTGTCCAGATCGCGGTCATAGGTGCTGCCCGGCGGGCCGTCGGGGTCGCGCAGGATGCCCCATTTGGACGACAGCACCACACGGCCGCGCCGGCCCTTCAGGAACCGGCCCAGCAATCGCTCGTTATGGCCGCGCCCGTAGATGTCGGACGTGTCGAAATGGGTGATGCCCAACTCCAGCGCCCGCTCCAGCACCGACAGCGATTCGGCATCGTCGGCGGGGCCGTAGAATTCGGACATGCCCATGCAGCCCAGCCCGAGGGCCGAGCTTTGAATATCCGTCCGCCCGATGCGCACCTGTCGCATGATCACATCCTTTCCAGTATCGTCGCCGTGCCCAGCCCGCCGGCGCAGCAGATGGCCTGCAGCCCGAATTGCGCATCCCGCCGCACCATCTCGTGCAGCAGCCCGGTCATGATCCGCGCCCCGCTCGCGCCCAGCGGATGGCCCAGCGCGATGGCGCCGCCATTGACGTTGAGCCGCGCGGGATCGGCCCCCAGTTCGGCCTCCCACATCAGCGGCACGGGGGCGAAGGCCTCGTTCACCTCGTAAAGCGCGATATCATCCAGCGTCAGTCCCGCGCGGGCGAGCACGGCGCGGGTCGCGGCGACGGGGCCGGTAAGCATCAAGGTCGGATCAGAACCCACTGTTGTATAATCATTTATCCGGGCAATGGGGTGAAGGCCCAGCGCTTGCGCGCGTTCGGCCGCCATGATCAGGATCGCCGCAGCCCCGTCCGATATTTGCGAGGAATTCCCGGCTGTTATCCGGCCTTCCTCACGAAAGACGGCCTTCAGCCCGGCGAGCTTCTCCGACGTGGTGTCGCGCCGGATGGTTTCGTCCCGCGCAAAGGTGGCGCCGGTGGGGGCGCTGCCCGGCTCGGCCCAGTCATCCACCAAGATCGGCGCGATTTCGGCATCGAAAGCGCCCGCGTCCTGCGCGGCGGCGGCGCGGGCATGGCTTTGCAGGGCGAAGGCGTCCAGCGCCGCGCGCGACAGATCCCAGCGCGCGGCGATCTCTTCGGCGGCAACGCCCTGATTGGTCTGAGGAAAGCGTCCGGTCAGCAGATGGCCGAAAGGCGCGCCATAGACCTCGCGGTTCCCGCCCATGCGCACGCGGGTCATGTTCTCCACCCCGCCGGCCACTACAATATCGCGCGCGCCGGCGCCGATCAGCGCGGCGGCCAGATGCACCGCCGCCTCGCCCGAGCCGCATTTACGGTCGATAGTGACGCCCGGAATGGTCTCGGGCCAGCCGGCGGAGAGGGCGGCGGTGCGTGCCACATTGGCGCATTGCTCGCCCACCTGCGTGACGCAGCCAAAAACCACATCCTCCACCTGATCCGCCGCGATCCCCGCGCGCGCCAGCAGCGCCTGCAGCACATGGGCGCCCAGATGATCTGCGCGCACATCGGCCAGCGTGCCGCGATAGCGCCCCACGGGCGTGCGCGCGGCGGCCACGATCACCGCATCCCGCGGGGCGAGCGCGGTCATTCCCCGCCGCCCTCGGGCACCGCGCCCCCGGGCAACAGGCCCGAACCCGGCACCTTGGCGCCGCCCTCGTAGGCATAGATGCCGCGCCCGGTCTTGCGGCCGTGGCGCCCGGCGGCGACCAGCTTTTCAATGAGCGGCACGGGGGCGAACCGATCCCCCAGCGCGCCGGCGAGATAGCGCAGCACCTTCAGCCGCGTGTCCCAGCCCGTCAGATCGCCCAGTTCCAGCGGCCCCATCGGGTGGTTGAAGGCCATGCGCATGGCGGTGTCGATATCCTCGGCGCTGGCCACTCCTTCGGACAGCATCCGCATCGCCTCGTTGCCCATCAGCGCCGACATGCGGCTGGTGGTGAAGCCGGGCGCCTCGTTCACGGTGATATGGGTCTTGCCCATGGCAGAGGCGAAGGCGCGCCCGGCCTCCAGCGTGGCGGTGCGGGTTTCCATGCCGCGGATCAGCTCCACCAGCTTCATCTTGTGAACCGGGTTGAAGAAATGCATCCCGAGCACGCGCCCGGGGTCCGAGGTGGCGGCGGCCAGTTCGGTGATCGACAGGGCCGATGTGTTGGTGGCCAGAACCGCATCCCCCGGCATCGCCGCATCGGCGGCGCGCAGGATGTCGAGCTTGATGTCGAGCCGCTCGGTCGCAGTTTCCACCACCAGCGCCGCGCCGCCACAGGCGGCAGTCAGGTCGGCGCCGGTGGTCAGCCGCGACAGCGCGGCGGTGCCCGCATCGGCCGCCATCTTGCCGCGCTGCACGCCGCCGTCGATGATCCCGGCGATGGTCTCGCGCGCCTTGTCCAGTGCGCCCGCGTCCACATCCGTCAGCGCCACAGCATAACCGGCCACGGCAAAGCCATGGGCGATGCCCGTGCCCATCAGCCCCGCGCCGACCACCACGACCTTTTGCGTCTCTTCCATCCCTCAGCGTCCCCTGAATTCGGGTTTTCGTTTCTCGGCGAAGGCGCGCGCGGCCTCCTGCCGGTCCTCTGTGCCCAGAAGCAGCGTGAAAAGGCTGCGTTCATGGGCGAGCCCGGTCTCCAGCGGCATGTCGAGCGCGCCGCGAATGGCGG
>SKUV01000148.1 GCA_007129775.1 Paracoccaceae bacterium
ATCGACGGGGTGGTGTTCGGCGTAGCGGTCGTAAAACCGTTCGCCGAAGGTGTTGAACAGCCCGCCACGGTCGGTCCGGTCGATGCGCACGCTGTCGTTGTGCAGAAACACGATCGGGTTGCCGGTGACCGGCAGCACCAGAGCCTCGTCCTGCATCAGGTCGTAGGCTTCGCGCACCAGCGCCATACGCTCCTCGCCCGATGTCTGGTTGGCGATGTCCGACAATTCGCGCAGGCGCGGGTTGCCCGAGTAATCCTGCGAGGGCACGCCGAAGTAGAACTTCAGCGCATAGCCCGCATCGGGCATCCCGCCATGGGTCCAGAACGCGGTCTGCATGGCCATCGCCCCATCGGCGCGGGCCGCGCGATAGGCCGGGATCGACAGCGTCTCGATCGAGGCGCGGATGCCGACCTGACGCAGATAACCGGCCACGGCCTGCGCCATCTCCTGCGTCGGCGGCAGGGTGTGGATCGTCAGATCGAAACCGTCGGCATATCCCGCCTCTGCCAGCAGGCTGCGGGCGCGATCCTGATCGAAGGCGGGCGGGTTGGCGCCGTCCGGGCAGACCGCCTGCTGGGGAAAGCAGGTCCGGTCGAGCGCGAGCGACTCCTCGCCCCCGCGCGACAGCGACCGGCGCAACTGATCACGGTCCATCGCATGCAGGATTGCCTGACGCACGCGGATATCGCCCATCGCGGGATGGCCGCTGCGCCCGGCGGCGTCGAAGATCATGTAGATATGGCTCAGATCCTCGCCCACCGACATGTTGATGCCGGGCAGGCCCTCGGCCGCCTGAATGGTGGAGCGGTTGGGTGCCGCGAAAATATCGATCCCGCCGGTCAGAAGCTCGGCGATCTGGGTCTGGGCATCGGGGATCTGGCGGATCTCGATCCGCTCGAAATCGGGCATCGGGCCGACGACGTAATCCTCGAACCGCTCCAGCACGATCCCGCGCTCGCTGTCGACCGAGACCGCACGGTAAGGCCCGGTGCCGATCGGCGCGCGGCCCCATGTGGCGGTGTTTTCCAGTGCGCCATGGACATGGGCGGGATACATCGGCGTGCCGGTGGCCATGCGCGCAAGGAACGGCGAATAGGGCTCGTTGAGATGGATGATCACTTCGAAATCATTCACCTTTTCCACCTGCTCGATGAAATCCCAGCGCGTGCGCGAGGGAAAGCGGGCCTCGGGGCTCGACATGAAGCTGAGCGTGTAGACCACGTCATCGGCGGTGAAGCGTTCGCCGTCATGCCAGGTGACATCCTCGCGCAGCGTCATGCGCCACGTCATGTCGTCGATCTGCTCGATCTCGTCGGCGAGCATGCCGCTGTATTCGCCCGTTTCGGGGTGAAAGCGCGCCAGCATGTCATAGACGACAGTGCCGGTGAATGTCGTGTCGGGCTTGGGGTCATAGACCTCGTCCAGGCCCTCGATCTCGGCCGAGAAGGCCATGCGCAGGGTCTGCGCGTCGAGTGCCGTGGACATCAGCAGCGCGGCCATGGCGGCCATGCCGGCGGTTGCGTTTCTGAGGCTTCTCACGTTCATGGTTTTCCTCCTCCATGTTGAACGTCACGTCTCCTGTCCGGCTGCGATCTGTGCAGACTCCGGGTTCAGGTCTTCGTCGTCGTCGGCCAGCCCGGTGAACATGTGGCAGGCGACGGTCGAATGGCCGACCCGCAGCGCGCCCGGTGCGGCGGTCTGGCAGACCGGCATCGCCTCGGAGCAGCGGGGGTGGTAATGGCAGCCGGCGGGCGGGTTCGTCGGATCGGGAAATCCGCCCTGAAAGACCGGCTTGGGCAGCCGCACGCCGCGCTCGGGCTCCAGCGTCGAGGCGCGCAGCCGTCGTGTGTAGGGATGGCGCGGGTTGTGGAGCACATCCTCCACCGGCCCGATCTCCACGATCCGGCCCAGATAGATCACCGCGACCCGGTCCGAGATGTGGTTCACCACGCTCAGATCATGGCTGATGAAGATATAGGTCAGGTTCAGTTGCCGGCGCAGATCATCCAGCAGGTTGAGGATCTGCGCCTGCACCGAGACATCGAGCGCCGAGGTCGGCTCGTCGCAGATGATCACCTCGGGGCGGGTGACGATGGCCCGCGCGATGGCCACGCGCTGGCGCTGCCCGCCCGACATGGCCGAGGGATAGGAATGCATCATCCGCCGCGGCAGGCCCACAAGCTCCATCGTGTCTGTAACCAGCCGGCTGATCTCGCGCCGGGCCATGCCGCCGCGCACCAGCAGCGGCATGGCGATCAGGTCATGCACCGTCTTGCGCGGGTTGAGCGAAGAATAGGGATCCTGAAAGATCGGCTGGATCTTGGCGGCGAGGTCGGCGCGCCGATAGTCGCCGATGGGGCGCCCTTCAAGCAGGACGCGCCCGTAGGTGGGCGTCTCGATCCCCAGCATGGTGCGCGCCAGCGTGCTCTTGCCGCAGCCGGATTCGCCCACGATCGACAGCACTTCGCCCCGGGCGACCGACAGCGACACGCCGTTGATCGCGTGCAGCGTCCGGGGTTTGGCCAGAAGGCTGCCGCCCACCTTGAACTGCACCCGCAGTTCCTGAACCTCCAGTATCCCGCTCATGCCCGGCCTCCTGCGGCGACAGGCGCCGGGTCTGCCGGCCGGGTGTGGGCCGCGTGCAGCACCGCCTCGGAATGGATGCAGCGAAAGACGCGGCCCGATGCCGTGCGCTGCACCGCGGGGTCGGTCATGGCGCAGGTATCCAGCGCCTTCGGGCAGCGGTTGCGGAACAGGCAGCCCCGGCTCGGCCCCAGAAGCGAGGGCACGATGCCCGGAATGGTGACCAGCGGCTTGCGCTCCCGCCCCGGGCGCAAGCGCGGCACGCAATCGACAAGGCCGCGGGTATAGGGGTGCAGGGGCTCGTGGATCACCTCGTCGGCGCCGCCCGATTCCACGATCGTTCCGGCATACATGATCGCCACGCGGTCGGCGATGGACGACACCACGCCGATATCGTGGCTGATCAGGATCAGCGCCATGCCGAATTCCTCCTGCAACTCCTTGAGAAGCGACAGGATCAGCGCCTGCACGGTGACGTCGAGCGCGGTCGTCGGCTCGTCCGCGATGATCAGCTTCGGGTTGCACATCAGCGCGATGGCAATCACCACCCGCTGGCGCAGCCCGCCCGAAAGCTGGTGCGGATACTGCCCGAGCCGCTCGCGCGCGTTGCGGATGCCCACCCGCTCCAGCAGATAGATCGCGCGCTCGGTCGCCTGCGCGCGGCTGCCCTTGCCATGGGCGGAGTAGGTTTCCACCAGTTGCTCGCCGATGGTCAGCACCGGGTTGAGCGAGGTCATTGGATCCTGAAAGATCATCGCCATCTGGTTGCCGCGCAGCTTGCGCAGGGCCGGGCGCGACAGGCCGAGGATGTTCTGGCCGTCAAAGGTCATCCGCTCGGCGCTGACGCTCGCCCGGCGCGGATGCAGCCCCATCAGCGCCAGCGAACTGACCGACTTGCCGCTGCCGGATTCGCCCACCACCGCGAGCGTCTCGCCCTGCCAGAGCTGGTAGTCGACCCCGCGCAGCACGCGCAGATCCCCGCCCGATGTCGGGATCGACAGGTGCAGCCCGGCGATGTCCAGAAGCGGCGGCGCGCCGTAGTCGATGGCCATGGTCATCCCCTCCCCTGCGGTGTGGTGATGTCGCGCAGCCCGTCGCCCATCAGGTTGATGCCGACCACCAGCGTGAAGATCGCCATCCCCGGCAGCATGATCAGATGCGGATTGGTGAACATCAGCGTGCGCGCCTCCGAGATCATCAGCCCCCAGCTGGGCATCGGCGGCTGGATGCCGAGGCCAAGGAAGGACAGCGACGCCTCCACCAGGATCGCCAGCGCCATTTCCAGCGAGGCGACGACGATGATGTGGTTGGTCAGGTTGGGCAGGATCTCGATGAACAGGATGCGAAAGCGTGACGCGCCCGCGACCTCGGCCGCGACGACGAATTCCATGTTCCGCAACTGCTGCGTGGCGGTGCGGGTGACCACGGCGAAGCGGTCCCAGAACAGAAAGCCGAGGATCAGCGTCACCACCAGTAGCGAGCCGCCGAAGATCGACACCAGCGACAGCGCGATCAGGATGCCAGGCATCGCCAGCTTGACGTTGATCAGAAACATCATCGCCGCGTCGATGCGGCCGCCGTAATAGCCGCCGATCACCCCGATCGCCGTGCCCAGCACCGCCGAAAAGAGCGTAGCACCCACGCCGGCGATCATCGTGACTCGCGCGCCATAGACCAGCCTCGAGAAATTGTCGCGCCCCAGATTGTCGGTGCCGAGGATATGCCCCCAGCTTCCGCCATCGGCCCAGACCGGCGGCTCCAGCGCGCGGGTCAGATCCTGCGCATAGGGGTCATGGGGCGCGATCCACGGCGCGAAGATCGCAAAGATCAGCACGGTCAGAAAGATCGTGAGCCCGATCAGAAAGCCGATATGCCCGGTGGCGCGCCACAGCATCTCGCGCGTGGGCGAGGGCGGCAGGGCCTCCGGCATCGCAGTGTTGTCCGAGATACGGTCGGTCATCTCATTTCACCTTGATGCGAGGGTCGAGCCAGGCGTTGATCAGATCGGCGATCAGCGTCAGGAAGATGTAGACGAAGGACAGAAAGAACAGGATCGCCTGCACCACCGGAAAATCGATCCGCAGGATCGAGCGATAGGCCAGCAGTCCGATCCCGTTGATCGAAAAGATCGCCTCGACGATCACCGCTCCGCCCAGAAGAAAGCCCAGCGAGATCGCCGACATGGCCACCACCGGCAGGATCGCGTTGCGCAGGGCATGCTTGAAAAAGACCACATGCGCCGGCAGCCCCTTGGCCCAGGCCATGCGGATGAAATCGGATTCCAGCGTGTCCAGCATCCCGCTGCGGGTCAGGCGCATCAGTTGCGGCATCACGCTCGTCCCCAGCACGATGACCGGCATCACCAGATGCTGCCACGTGGCCGAGCCCGAGATCGGCAGCCAGCGCAGTTGCACCCCCAGCCAGTACATCAGCACCAGCGCCATCCAGAAGGTGGGCATGGCCTTGCCCGCCACCGCAAGCGCCAGCACCGCGCGGTCGATCCAGGTGTTGGGATAGGCCGCTGCGATCACCCCCAGCGGGATGGCGAAGGCCAGTGCCGCGCCGAGGCTGAGAAAGGCGATTTTCGCCGTGACCGGCACCGCTTCGAGGATCATCTCCATCGTCGGGCGGTGGGTGAAAAGCGAGGTGCCCAGATCGCCCTGCAGCATCCGGATCAGCCAGTCGAAATACTGCACCACGAAGGGCCGGTCGAGGCCGTGGCGCTCGGCCATCTGGCGCACCTCTTCATCGGTGGCGCCGTCACCGGCCAGCACCATCGCCAGATCGCCCGACAGCCGCAGCAGCGCAAAGGCGATGATCGATACCGCCACGGCGACGAAGAAGGCGAGGATCAGCCGCTGGATGGCATAGTTGATCATGGCGCCGCCTCGCCGGTGCGAAGCCCGAAGAGGCGGGTCGCATTGCCGCCTAGGATCGCCTGTTTTTCATCCTCGGTGATGAAGTCGATCTCGCGGATGAACGGCACGATATGATCGAAGGGCTCGTTCGTGTCCGGGTTGATGGAGGAGCCGACGCCGGGCATCTCGGCGCCGAAGAGGCATTGCGACGGGCCCACCACCTTGACCAGCAACTCGATCGCCTCGCGCGAATAGAGCACCGTGTCGAAATAAAGCTTGCGCAGCCGGTCGCTGAACCGCTTGCCGCTGGTCACCATGCCCCGGCGCGGCACCGTGGTGGCGTCGAACCGGCCCACCTGAAACGGGATCGCGCCGCCGCCGTGGCTGACGAGGATCTTCAGGTCGGGAAAATCGTCCAGCACCGAGGATTTGCACAGCCCGTAGACGGCGGTGGTTTCCTCGTTGATGAAATGCAGCGAATAGGGCTCGCGCTCGGGGTTGCGGGAACTGGCCGAATGGATATGGCCGACCACATCCAGTTCGCACAGCTTTTCATAAAGCGGATACCAATAGCGGTCGCCCATGGGCGGGGCCTTGCGGCCCGAATTCTCGAACGGATCGGGGTTGATCAGGCAGCCGCGAAAGCCGAGGTCACGCACCGCGCGCTCCAGTTCCGGCAGCGCCTCCTCTATCGGGCTGTCGCCGGTCTGGGGCAGGCCGGCGATGCCGGTGAAAATCGCCGGATACATCCGGACCTGCTGCGCGATCAGGTCGTTGACCGCCGCCACATACCAATGCACCAGCCGCTTGGGCTCCTCCGAATGCATCAACTGGAACGGGCGCGGCGACAGAAGCTGGTGATCGACCCCGGCATTCTCCAGACATTCCAGATGCCCGTAAGAGGCCATCTCGACCCGGGTGAGCGCGGCCACCACATCGGCTTCCGGCACCTTGGGGGCCTTGTTGCCATGGGCGCCGCGATGGGACAGCAGGCTGGCCTTGTAGACCGGCAACTGATGGGGCACCGCCATATGGGCGTGACAATCGATGATCACCGCGTGGTCCTCCCTGTTGGTTCCGGTTTCGTTGACATGTGAAGAAATTTGGGCGCATTGAGCCCGGGAATGGCCATGGCGGAACCGGCCTGTGGCCCTTTCCCGGTCGGGATGTCAGACGGTCACGATCACCTCCCCGTTCTCGACCCGCACCGGCAGCGCCCGCAGCCCCAGCTTCGGATTGGAGGGATGCTTGCCGGTCAGGATGTCGAACTCGAATCCGTGCCACGGGCAGACGATGTTGCGCTCGGTCTCGGAAAAACCCAGACCCTTGCTTTTCTGGTCGGGGCCCACCTTTTGCACGGTGCGCGGCATGATCTTGCCCTGACAGACCGGCCCGCCCTGATGCGGGCAGATGTTGAGCCACGCGCGCACCTCGCCATGCAGGAAATAGACGCCGACGCCGATGCCCTCGATATCCAGCACGATCCGTTCGCGCTGTTGCAGCTCTTCCAGCCGGCCGATGGTGACATCGCGCTTCTGGCGCATTGCGGTGTCGGACATCAGGGCCTCCTGTACCAGATCGCGAGGTCGAAAAGATTGATATCGGCCGCCTCCAGCAGCGCGGTGACCAGCACCACCGTTTCGGTCGCGTTCAGCGCGTCGGGGCGCACCGGCCAGTCGGTCTTGCCGTGCCGGTCGGTATGGGCGGAGAAAAGCCTTGCGGCCACGTGCAGCACCTCGGCGATATCCTCCCGCGCGACCTCGCCGCCTTTCCCGGCGGCAATCGCGGCCTGCGATGCCTCCTGCAGCCGGGCGATCGCCGCCTGCAATTGTGCCACCTCGTCAGCCATGGCTTCCGCCTCCCTGATCGCAGCTTTCGCCATCACGACACCCCCGGGCGTTCGGCCAGAACCTGAGCGGCGGCGGGTTTCTTGCGGGTGGTGTCCAGATTGAAGATGCGCGCCGCGTTCAGCCCGAGGATGTTGCGCTTTGCCTGTTCCGACAGGAACGGCAGATCGGCGATGGTCGAGGGCGCGTCCCAGTCCCAGTGCGGCCAGTCCGAGGAATACAGAAGCTGGGTTTCGGCGTTGAAGGCCTCCATCGTGACCTCCAGCAGCTTCATGTTGGTCCGCTCCATCGGCTGCGAGGTGTAGAACATCTCGCGCATGTATTCGCTCGGCAGCCGCTTGAGCCCCGGCGCCTCGCTCGGGCGCATCAGAACCTCGTGGTCCAGCCGCTGCATCAGAAAGGGGATCCACGCCAGCCCGCTTTCCACCCACAGCATCTTGAGCCGCGGGAAGCGTTCGGGCATCGCGTTCACCAGCCAGTTGGTGACATGGATCTGGTTGTAATGCGTAAATGACAGCGCATGCATCGACAGGAACCGGTTGAGCTGCGCGAAGGACGGATCGCCCCAGTGATAGCCCGAATGAAACGCCAGTGGCTTGCCGCTGTCCTGGATCATCGCATAGAGCCGCATGTAGCAATCGGCATGAACGGCGTTGTTGCGGGTCGAGCAGACGGTAAAGCCGATGATGTCGTCGGCCTTGGCGTATTTCGCCACCAGTTCCTCGCAGACCTCCGGCGTGTTGTAGGGCAGATAAAGAAGCCCCTTGAGACGCGCGTCCTGGGGCAGGATCTTTTCCACCATCCAGCGGTTGAAGGCCTTGGCCAGTTCCACCTCCACATCGTCCTGCGGATGCATCCCCAGAAGCAGCATCGCGCTGGGAAAGACGATCTGGTAATCGAGCCCCATGGCATCCATGCCCCGCCGCGCGGCGGTGACGAACGGATGGCCCGGCACGCCCTCGACCGGCTCGCGCCGGCCCTGATGGCCGATCCGTCCGCCCACGCTCTGATGCGACAGGCCGGGCGAGATGTTCAGCAGCGCGTTGGAGCCGCCGAAGCCCTTGGATTGCGTCAGGCCGATCTGGCGCAGCACGTCATTGTCGATCAGTTCCAGAACCTCGGTCCAGAAATGATCCTCCGAGACATGGGCGTCGATATCCACGACGAAATAATCGTCATAGCTGCGCGCGGCCTGTTTGGTGGCATGGGCCAGCACGTCGCGGGTGTCGGAACGACCCGTGATCTCGGCCAGTTCCCGGATGCCGGGGGCGGTCTTGGTGTCTTTGGTATCGCTCATCGCTTCTCGGAACCCTTCCTGTCGGAGGCCGCGGGCGGGGCCGCGCTCAGCCCTTGCGCTTTGCCGCTGCCATGGCCGCGTCGAGCCGGCCGCGCAGATTGTAAAGATCGAGGCTCAGCACGCCCTTGGCCAGTTCGGCGCGCTTGGCCTCCTCGTCGGCGACCCGGCGGCGCGCGGCGGCGATGATCTCGGCCTCGCGCCCCTGCGGGATCACCAGAACGCCGTCGTCATCGGCAAGGATCGTGTCGCCGGGATGCACCAGCGCGCCGGCGCAAACCAGCGGCACCTGCACCGCGCCCGGCGTCTCTTTCACCGTGCCCTGGGCGCAGATTGCGGTGGACCATGTTGCAAAGCCCATGCGCCGCAGGTCGCGCACATCCCGCACGCCGCCGTCGATCACGATCCCCGCGCCGCCACGGGCCATGACCGAGGTCGCCAGAAGATCGCCGAAATAGCCGGCATCCGAGGGCGAGAACGGCGCCACCACCAGCACGTCGCCGGGGGTCAGATGCTCGATTGCAGCATGAATCATCCAGTTGTCGCCCGGCGCCACCAGCGCGGTGACGGCGCGGCCTGCGATGGCGCGATCCTGCTGGATCGGGCGCATCTGCGACGACATCAGACCCAGCCGCCCCATCACCTCGTGACAGGTCGCAACGCCCAGATCGGCCAGTTCGGCCATCGTCGCGGTCTCGCCTGTGCCGTTCATGATGCCTCCTCCTTCGCCTTGCGCGATTGCAGGCTGTGGTAATTCTCCTGTCGCCGCGCCTCGGCGATGCTCAGCCCGCCGGCCACGGCCGCGCGAATGCGGTCTTCGGCGGCCTGAATCGTCTCGGCGACCGACAGCACCTCCTCCTCGCGCTCGCGCGGGATCACCACCACGCCGTCGCTGTCGCCCACCATCAGATCGCCCGGCCGCACCCGCGCATCGCCGATATTGACCGGCACCTGCACCGCATCCACCTGCACCCGGTCCTTGCCGGTGCGCATGGAATAGCTGCGCGAATAGACCGGATAGCCGAGGCTGAGGCACAGATGCACATCGCGGCAGGGGCCGTCGATCACCGTGCCGCCAAGGCCGCGGGCATGGGCGAACTGGGTCAGGATGTCGCCCCAGACGGTGCAATCCTCGCGCCCGCCATTGTCGAGCACGGCCACATCGCCCGGGCCGAGATCGTCGATATAATCGCCCACCGTGCCGGGGTTGACCGGATCGACCGGGCCATAGAGCACGGTATAGGCCCGCCCGGCCAGCCGAAAGCCGTGGTCGCGCGGCTTGATCCCGTGGCAAACCCCGGCGATGCCCAGCCGGTCGAGCGCATCCGACAGGGTGGCGCAATCCAGCTTGCGGGCGCGTTCGACCGGATCGGCAGTCATTTCAAATCTCCCAGCATGTCCTCATAGTTCCGGCCCATGACCTCGGTCACCGGCACGCCGGCGCGGATGTCGCGGGTCATGGCGGCCTCGCGCGCGGCGATGGTCTCGGCGGCGCGCAGCACATCCTCGATCCGGTCGGCGGGCACGAAGGCCACGCCCGAGCCATCGGCGAGCACGTAATCCCCGGCCTCGACCCGCGTGCCGGCAATGCTGACGGCCGCGCCGGTGGACACCTCGTGCACGCGCCCGCGGGCGGTGCGCGCGGTGGTGCGGCGGGCAAAGATCGCAAAGCCGAGGCCGCGCGCCTCGTCGATATCGCGGCTGGGGCCATCGACCACCACACCACGCACGCCCGCCGCCTGCGCGGCATTGGACAGCACCCCGCCCCAGCCACCGGCATCCACGCCGGGATGGGACACCACGATCACCGTTTCCGCATCGGCACGGGCGATGGCGGTGGCACACAGATGCACCTTGGGCAGATGCGCCGGCGCCGGCCCTTCGGCCAGTTGCACCGGCATCACGCGACCGGCGAGCACACCTTCCCCAGATTGCCGCGCGATATCGGACACCGAAACCGGCAGCCCCAGCGCATCCAGCGCATCCGAGAGCGCGCAGACATCCAGCCGCGCCAGCCTGTCGACGATCCCGGCCATCAGTTCTTTACATCCCACCAATACATGCCCTGCGCCGTGCCCGTCCCGGCCTCGGACCGGTAGCAGGGCACATAGGCGATCTCGTGCATCTCGGTCTCCAGTTCCTCCATGGCGCCGGCGGCGGAAATCCAGCTTTTCATCTCTGACGTGCCCGATTGCAGTTCGGCCAGCGGAATGTTCATCAGGAACTCCGCGTCCTTGTCGCGCATGGCGCGCATGAAGCGGGCGTCCCAATCCTCGTCGATGGTGAAATGGCTCATCCCGCCAGAGCCGAAGACGACCACGCGCGCATCGCTCTTCCAGCTCCGGATCGCGCGGCCGACGGTCTTGCCGAAATTGTAGGCGCGCCGCGCGGTGGGCTGGTTGGGCGGAAAGAAGGTGTTCTGATAGATCGGCACATTCGGGATCACCTTGTCCATCATCACCTGCCGGTAGATATGGCCGAAGGCGTGGCTCACCCCGTTGGTGCGCGGGTTGTGGCTGGGCAGCTTGGGCGAGACGGTCACATCGAATTCCGCCGCGATCAGCTCGGCGATGATGTGGCGCGCCAGTTCGGGCTGGCCGTCATATTCCAGATAGCGGTCGGGGGCATGGCCGGCCTCGCCCTCCTTCACCCCGGGCGGCATCAGCGCGCGCCCCTCTTCCGTGGCCGGGTGATGGGGGATCTTGTCGCCGTAATAGACCATGAAGGGCGGGTTCAGATCCTCGCCATAGATCTCGTGCTGGTCATTGCCGAAGATCACCGCCACATCGGCCTTCATCGCGGCATAGGCTTCGGCCAGCTTTTTCGAGGCGTCATGGCATTTCTGCCAGTTGCGCTGCATCGCCTCCATCGAGGATTTCTCGGCCAGCCGCTCGTCCTTGCGCAGCTCCACCAGCTCGTCGAAGGTATAGACCCCGCCGCGGAACGGATGCTTGCGCCCCTTGTCCGCCGGCAGCCGCAGCAGCCACTGGTCGGGCGTGGTATGCAGTTGCGGCCCGTGCGCGGTGGTGATCACGCCGACGATCTGTGCCATTGTCTTTTCCCCTTCTTGCGCGGCGGCGCCGCCGGCACCGCCTGTGCGTCGTTCAGTCCAGCGCCGCGGGGCCCGGCCCCTCGGCGATGTATTTGGTGTTCAGAAACCCCTCCAGCCCCTCGATCCCGCCTTCGGATCCGTGGCCGCTTTCCTTGATCCCGCCAAAGGGCGTTTCCGGCCCCGTCAGGATGGCGTGGTTGATGCCGACCATGCCGGCCTCAAGCGCCTCGCCCACCGCCGCGATGCGCGCGGCCGAGCCGGTGAAGGCATAGGCCGACAGGCCATAGGGTAGCCGGTTGGCCTGTTCCACCACCTCGTCAAAGCGCGCAAAGCGTTGGGTCACGGCCAGCGGGCCGAAGGGTTCCTCGTTCATCACCCGCGCCTCGGTCGGCACATCGGCCAGAACCGTTGGCCGCCAGAAATTGCCCACATTGCCGATACGCGCGCCGCCGCTGACGCAAGCGGCACCCCGCTCGCAGGCATCGCCGATGAAACTCTCCATCGCCTCGACCCGGCGGGGATTGGCCAGCGGGCCCATCGCGACGCCCGCTTCCAGCCCGTTGCCGACCTTCAGCCCCTCGGCGATCCTGGTGAAACGGGCGACGAATTCGTCATGGATGGCGTCGTGCAGGTAAAACCGCGTGGGCGTGATGCAGATCTGTCCGGCGTTGCGGAATTTCGACCGCGCCATCATCATCGCCGCCTGATCCAGATCGGCATCGTCGAATACGATCACCGGCGCGTGGCCGCCCAGTTCCATCGTCGTCTTGGTCAGGTTGTCCGCCGCCAGCCGCGACAGATGCTTGCCCACCGCGGTGGATCCGGTGAACGACAGCTTGCGGATCACCGGCGAGGCGATCAGATGTTCGGAAATCTGCGCGGGATGGCCGAAGACCACGTTGAGCACGCCCTTGGGCAGGCCCGCATCATCCAGCGCGCGCACCAGTTCCAGACAGCCGGCGGGCGTTTCCTCGGCCGGCTTGATGATCACCGAACAGCCCGCCGCCAGCGCCGCGGCCAGCTTGCGCGAGGGGATGGTGATCGGAAAGTTCCAGGGCGTGAAGGCCGCCACCGGGCCGACGGGCTCTTTCACCACAAGGTTGCGCACGCGCGGAAATTTCGACGGCACGATCCGGCCATAGGCGCGGCGGCCTTCCTCGGCGAACCAGTCGAAGATATCGGCGCAGGCCTCGGCCTCGGCCACCGAATCCGACAGCGGCTTGCCCTGTTCCAGCGTGGTGACATGGCCGATATGGCGGGCGCGCTCGCGCATCAGGTCGGCGGCGCGGTACAGGATTCGGGCGCGTTCGAAGGCCGACACCGCGCGCCAGACCCGAAAGCCCTCGGCAGCGGCGTCAAGCGCCGCGTCCAGATCGGCCGGGGTCGCGACCGGAAGCGCGCCCAGCACCGCATCGGTGGCCGGATCCGTCACCGGCAGGCTGTCACGCCCTTCGGCGCCCAGCCATTCACCCCCGATGAACAGGTGCAGTGCCGGATAGCTTTCCGCTTGCATCCTTCCCCCCGATCTGACCGCGGGGCGTGGCTTCGCCGAAACGCCCCGGATTTAATTGACATGTGAAGCTTTATACCGGCGCGAGTCAAGCGGAAAGTTTCACTTGTTAATTTTTCTCTTGACCTGGGCGGGTTCATCGCTTCGAGTTGAAAGGGGCGTCTGAACTTGGTGCGCGCGCCCGCGGAGATCAGGCCGCAAGCGAGGATCGGAAGGCGATGGCTGAGCAACTTCGGGGCTACGAACACGCGCTGCCCATCGCGCTATTGCGCGCACGCGAGGCGACGATGCGCAAGTTCAAACCGCAGGTGGATGCCCTGGGCCTGACCATGCAGCAATGGCGGGTGATCCGGGCGCTGGCCGAGAATGAATCGCTCGTCGCCAACGAACTGGCGGAGCGCTGCGTGATCCTGCCCTCGTCGATCACCCGGATCCTGTCATCCCTGATCGCCAAGGGCTATATCCGCACGGTCGCCGACCCGGACGGCCGGCGCAAGGCGGTCAGCCTCACGCCCACGGGAATGATGATCTACCGCCAGATGGCGATGAAATCCGAAGCGATCTACCGGGTGCTGGAAGAACGCTTCTCACGCCGCAACATGGAGCAGTTGTTGAAATTGCTGGCCCAGCTGCGCACCGCCGCCGACGGCATCGACCCGGAGGCGCTGCCCGAGGTGGATCGCGCGTTTATCGCGCGCCTGGAGAGCATGACGACCGAGTGACCATCCGGCGCGCGCGCCAGGCTGTCAGCGGCCGGAGGCGGCGGCCTCCAGCGCCGGGCCGGCGTCTTCCGCCACAGACCCGGCCACGGGCGCGGAGGGGCGGCGCAGCTCCAGCGCCTGCAAGCCCTCCAGCAGGTCCAGCAGCAATTCCAGCCGTTCGGCGCCGAATTCGGCTTCGATCCGGGCGAAGAAGGCCGCGCTTTCGGGGGCATGGGCCTGCACCAGCGCCTCGCCTGCGGGCGTGATCTCCAGCACCGTCTTGCGCCGGTCGTCCGGCGGGGTGCTGCGGGCCACCAACCCTTCCTCCTCCAGCGGGCGGAGCATCCGCGTCAGGCTGGATTGCATCAGGCAGGCCTCGGTCGCGATATGGCTCAGCTCCATCGGGCCGTATTCCTGCAGCACGCGCAGCACGCGCCATTTCTGTTCGTTCACGCCGGAATCGGCAAGCATGTCGCGGATCGGCCCCATCACCGTCTCGCGCGCCCGCAACAGCGCGATCGGGAGCGACCGACGCACCCGCCGATACCCCTGCGGCGTGCCCCCGACCTTTGCCTGACTTTCCGCCATCCGAGCACCCTTCCGGCAACTACCCGGTCGGAGCCTGCCACAGGATACTTGACAGATCAAGTATTATACTTAACATGGCAAGTAATTCGGGAGGGACAAATGCCACATGTGCACATAGATTACTCGGCCAATCTGGAAGAGCGGCTGGATATTCACGGTCTCTGCGTGGCGATTCGCGACGCAGCGGCGGCGACCGGGGTCTTGCCGCTGGCGGGCACAAGGGTGCGCGCCACCGCCTGCACCCATGTGGTGATCGCCGATGGCAACCCCGATCACGCCTTTCTCGACATATCGCTGCGGCTGCGGGGCGGCCGCTCCATGGCCGACAAGGAAAGGGTCACGGCTGAGGTCTTCGCCGCAGCCGAGGCCTATTGCTCCGGGGTGATGGAAAGCTCTTCCTTCATGCTCAGCTTCGAGACGCGCGATATCGACCCGGCGCTGTCGCCCAAGGCCTCGTCGGTCCGCCGCTACCTGCCGGGAGAGCACGCATGAGCACCGATCTTTCGGGGCGCATCGCCCGGCTTGACGACCATCTGGCACGGTTTCGCCGTGACGGTATCGCGAACCTGATCGGCGGGCAGGATGTGACGGGGCAGGAATGGTTCGACACCGCCTCGCCCGTCGATGACAGCCCGATTGCGCGCGTCGCGCGCGGCGGGCAGGCCGAGATCGACGCCGCCGCGCAGGCCGCACAGGCCGCCTTTCCCGCATGGGCGGCGATGGCGGGGGACAAGCGTAAAGCGCTTTTGCACCGCATCGCCGATCTGATCGAGGAACGGGCCGAGGAAATCGCGCTCTGCGAATGCTGGGACACCGGGCAGGCCTGGCGTTTCATGTCCAAGGCGGCGCTGCGCGGGGCCGAGAACTTCCGCTTTTTCGCCGACCGCGCGCCCGGCTCCCGCGACGGCCGAAGCTTGCCGTCGAAGGACCACCTCAACCTCACCTCGCGCCATCCGATCGGGCCGGTGGGGGTGATCACCCCGTGGAACACGCCCTTCATGCTGTCCACATGGAAGATCGCGCCGGCCCTCGCGGCGGGCTGCACGGTGGTGCACAAGCCGGCCGAACTGAGCCCCGTCACCGCGCGCCTTCTGGCCGAAATCTGCCACGAGGCGGGTCTGCCGCCGGGCGTTCTGAACCTCGTCAACGGCTATGGCGAAGAGGCCGGGCGCGCGCTGACCGAACATCCCGCCATCAAGGCCATCGCCTTTGTCGGCGAAAGCCGCACCGGCAGCCTGATCATGAAGCAGGGCGCCGACACGCTCAAACGGGTGCATTTCGAACTGGGCGGCAAGAACCCGGTGGTGGTGTTCGACGATGCCGATCTGGACCGCGCGCTGGATGCGGTGGTCTTCATGATCTATTCGCTCAACGGCGAGCGCTGCACCTCGTCGAGCCGCCTGCTGATCCAGCGTGGTATCGCGGCGGAATTTCACGACAAGCTGGCCGCGCGGGTGCGCGCGCTCAAGGTCGGCCATCCGCTCGATCCGGCGACGGAGGTCGGCCCGCTGATCCACCCCGAGCACCTCGCCAAGGTGACAAGCTATGTGGAGGCCGGGCAGGCCGAGGGCGCGACGCTGGTTGCGGGCGGCGAGCGGCTGGGCGATGCGGGCTGCTTCATCGCGCCCACGCTCTTTACCGACGCACGGCCGGATATGCGCATCGCCCGCGAAGAGGTCTTCGGCCCGTTCCTGACCTCGCTCACCTTCGATACCGAGGCCGAGGCGATCGAGATCGCCAATGCGGTGGATTACGGCCTCGCCGGCTATGTCTGGACCAATGATCTGACCCGGGCGCTGCGGGTGGCCGATGCGCTGGAGGCCGGGATGATCTGGGTCAACAGCGAGAACGTGCGCCACCTGCCCACGCCGTTCGGCGGCACCAAGGCCAGCGGCATCGGGCGTGACGGCGGGGATTGGTCGTTCGACTTCTACATGGAGA
>SKUV01000239.1 GCA_007129775.1 Paracoccaceae bacterium
CACCGGCCCCGAGGGCCGGATGCGGCGGCAGGCGTCAACCCACGAGCGAGATGTTGGTCGCCGACTCGCGGCCGTCGCGGCCGGATTCCAGATCGAAGGTCACCTTCGCGCCGTCATCAAGGCCGCGCAGGCCCGCACGCTCGACCGCGCTGATGTGGACAAAAACGTCCTTGGAGCCGCCGTCGGGCTGGATGAAGCCGAAACCTTTGGTGGCGTTGAACCATTTCACGGTGCCGTTGGCCATCGTGATGTCTCCTGTCATGTCGCTGCCCGCGGTATTGCGGCAGCCCGGCTCAGTCAGTGCAAGATCGAGAGACTGTGGCCGTAGACGGATAACAGCAGATCGATAGTGGTAACGTCGCCCGCCGGGTATGGGGCAATCACGGCCGAAACGCAAGGCATTTCGCGCCCACGCCTGCCCAAAACCAGCAGCGCCCGGAACCCGATGGCGGGCGGAGGCGTCGCGCGCGTGCGGGCAGGCTCTGCCCCGGTTCAAGAGAAATCCGGGCCGGCGATGCGGGGACGGCAAAGCCTTGCCGATTCGAGGGCCGACGGGGCGCAAGGTCTTGCCGGCGGCCCGGAAATCGCCTCGCAGTGCCGTTTTCGACGGTTGTCGCCCGGGGCCAGGCGCGCCACCTCTGGGGCAACCGCTCGGGTTGGCGGGGCGCTCGGCCCCGCTTCGCCGCGGGCGGGTGGACGATACAGGAGCAGTCATGCCAATTTCCGAAACCCTTCGCCTCCCTGAAACCGCAAACTCGATGCGCGCGCTGATGCTGGCCTCGGGGGTGGCGATGGCCGCGCTTCTCGCTGCGCCCGCCGTCGGGCAGACCGACGCGGTTCCCGCCCCCTCCGTCTCGGCCGACGAGATCACCGAGGCGCAGCTCGAAGCCTTCGCCGATGCCGCCATGCGCGTGGCCGAGATCCGCGACGAGTATCAGGCCGCGCTGGCGCAGGCCGAAAGCGAGGCCGAGCAGCAGGAACTGGTTGCCGAGGGCAACAACGCGATGCTGACCGCGGTGGAGGACGCACCGGGCATCACAATCGAGGAATATATCATCATCGGCGAGGCCGCCGCCGCCAATCCCGAACTGGGCGACCGGCTGGCGATGATGATCGAAACCCGGATGGCCGAGTAGCCGCCACCGGCAACGGCGGGGCGCCCGGGCATGCATGCCAGGCCCGCCAATGCCCGCGCAAGCGCCCCGCCGGCCCCGCCGGCGGGGCGCCTTGCATTCCGGGGCCTTGCTTCGCCGGGGCTTGCCTTTGGCGTCGCGCAGGCGGTTTAATGCTTCCGGGGGCAACGGGGGCAACAGCCACGTCATGACCTTTCTCGTTGCGACACGCATACGGCGCTATCTCGCGCTCTGGGGGGTGAGTTCGGGCGCGCTGGCCTATGCCGGCCCGTTCGGCACCTTTGCCAGCATGGCGCTGAGCGAGCGTGTGCTGTTCTGGGGCACGGTGATCGGCAGCGGGCTGGTGCTGGGCGCCGCGGTGGAGCGTTTTTTCGAGGGCAGGGTGCCGCGCCGCCCGGCCCTGCCGCGGGCACTGGCGATGGGGGCGGTGATGGCGCTGGCCTTCACGCCGGTGCTGCAATTGCTCAAGCATCTGTTCTTGCAGGGCCGGCCCGCGCCGCTTGGGCCGGTCGAATCGGCGCTGGTGGTCTTTGCCGTGCCGCTGGCGGTGGCGGGGCTGCGCGTGGGGCTGGATCAGGCCCAGCAGCCGCGCCCCGAAGGGCATTCGGACAGGCCGGAGGTATCCGGGGCAAGGGCGCCGGGCAGGGCGAGAGCGCAGGGCGGCGGGGGGCGCGACGGCGGCGAGGGGGGCACACTTACGCGCCTGCTTGACCGGATCGAGCCGCGGCTGCGCGCGCCGCTGGTCTCGATCTCCGGGCAGGACCATTTCATCGAGATCCGGACCGATGCGGGCCGGGCCGAGGTGCGGATGCGCCTTGCCGATGCGCTGCGCGAACTGGACGGGGCGCCGGGGCTGCGGGTGCACCGCTCGCACTGGGTGGCCGAAAGGGCGGTGCGGGGGGTGGAACAGGGCGGCCCCGCGCGGCTCTGGCTGCATCTGCATGACGGCCGCCGCCTTCCGGTCAGCCGTCCCTATCGCGATTCGGTGCTCGGCCGCTTTCCCGAGGTCGGCGGGCAGGAGGGCTGAGCCCGCGGCATCGGCGCCGGCACCGCGCGCCGCCCGGTCAGCACCGCCAGCGCCCCGGGCGCCATCAGCCCCGACAGCACCGGCGCGGTGCTGGCTAGCCCCCCGGTATAGGCGCCGAAAGCCGGCAGGATCACGCGCCGCGTGTCGATCAGGAAGGCCGCGCGCGCCGGCCCCGCCCCGGGCAGGCGCACCTTCGGGTGATAATGGCCCGAGATCTCGCCACCCTTGGTGCCGCCATCGGGTAAGGGCCGGGCGATATGGCGAAAGACGACAGCGCCCTCGGCCCATTCGGCGTGGTGGCTGCCCCCCAGCGCCACCGGCCCGGGATCGTGATTGCCTGCGATCCAGATCCAGCGCCGCCCGGCCATCAGCGCGGCCAGCCGCAGCCCCAGCGGCGCGGGCAGGGCGCGGGCGGCGGCATCGTCGTCGAAACTGTCGCCCAGACAGATCACCACCCGCGCCGCGGTCTCCTCCAGCGCGCGTGCAAGCCTCTCCAGTGTCTCGGCGCTGTCATAGGGCGGCAGCAGTGTCCCGCCGCGCCGCGCGATCCGTTCGGCCTTTCCCAGATGCAGATCCGACACCGCCAGCAGCCCGGCCGCGGGCCAGTGCAACGTGCCGTCCGGCCGCGCCCGCAGCGCCGCCCCGGCAAGGGTGAAGGCAAAATCGTTCATGCTGTGTTCTTGCCGCCTACGCCCTCTGCTGGCAAGGGGGCCCGCTGGCAAGGGCAAAGCGCGTGGCCCCCCTGCATGGGGCACACCATGAGCGGCTGGATCGGCAGGCCGGGGCTTGCAGTGCCCGGGGGCTCAAGCCTCGCGCAGGGCGGCTCTGGGCGCAGGCGCGCCGGCATCCTCGCCCAGTTCGGCAAGCGCCCGGTCCAGTGCCCGGCGCAGGCGGGGGGAGTTGTGGCGCTCCAGCGCCCAGCGGCAGACCCGAGCGGACAGGTCGAACCGCATCCGCCCTTCCAGCCGGTTCACCAGCCGCATCACATAAGACAGGCTCTCGCGCCGCGCCCGGTAGAGCCGGGCGAAGGCGGCGCCCCCGAATTCGCCGCGGCAGGCCAGTTCCAGCATCCCGGGCAGCACGCCCATCGCCTCCAATTCACCCTCGATCCGTGCGCCCTGATAGGGGCAACGCAGCTTGTGGACATAGGGCTTGGTGAACAGCGCCGCGTGCATCGCATCGAGCGCGCGGTCGGAATCATAGGCGATGAAGACCTCGGCCGCGCCCTCGATCATCTCGGGGGCATAGCCGTAACGGTCGCTGAAGTTCAGCCGCCGCCGGCTGGCGTGGCGCGCATCCCAGCCTGTCACGCGCGGGTCCAGCGTGGCGACGGGGCGCAGCGCGATCACCGTGGCGCCGGGTGCGGCCACCGAATAGGCCGCCGCGGCATACCCCGCCATGCCGACGCCAAAAAACACCACGCGGTCGAAATCCTCGAAAAAGGCGTCATCCACCAGCCGGTCGAAATAGCCATAGATCGCCGGATCACGAAACCATGTCTCGCCATCGGCGATGATGCACAGATGCGACCAGCCGTCCTTGCACGTGAGGCGATAGCCATAGGGCATCTGGTCATCGCTGGCGCCGCGGATGCCCGCTACCGTCTCGAAGGTGACAAGCAGCGTCTCGGGGCTGTCATCCACGAAAAACGCCGCGTGGCGTCCGCCGAGCGGCTGAAAATGGCCCAGCTCCTCTCCGATCTCGTCAAGCCGGAGCATCCAAGCCTCGTCCGACTCCGCCCCGGCGGCGGAAAATTGCGGATGTGTTGCGTCCTGCATCTGTCTGCGCCCCTTCTCGCGGGTGACCTGCCTCTTCTAGCAGGTTTCGCCTGGCGCGGTGTCGGTTTTTGGGGCGCATTGGGGCAGTTATGGGGAGTTTGCGCCGATCCCGGCAACAATCCCGCACCACTGTTTCCGCAGGCAGACGCCGCGCCCCGGCCGCAACCGCCCGCTCAGAAGAACGCCTGCAGCCCGGTCTGCGCCCGCCCGAGGATCAGGGCATGCACGTCATGGGTGCCCTCGTAGGTGTTCACCGTCTCGAGGTTGACCATGTGCCGGATGACCTGAAATTCCTCGGAAATCCCGTTGCCGCCGTGCATGTCGCGCGCCATCCGCGCCGCATCCAGCGCCTTGCCGCAATTGTTGCGCTTGATGAGCGAGATCATCTCGGGCGCTGCATTGGCCTCGTCCATCAGCCGGCCCACCCGCAGCGACGCCTGCAGGCCCAGCGCGATCTCGGTCTGCATGTCGGCCAGTTTTTTCTGGAACAGCTGGGTCTGGGCCAGCGGCTTGCCGAATTGCTTGCGGTCGAGCCCGTATTGCCGCGCCGCGTGCCAGCAGAACTCCGCCGCCCCCATCACGCCCCAGGATATGCCATAGCGCGCGCGGTTGAGGCAGCCGAACGGCCCCTTGAGCCCCTCGACGCCCGGCAGCAGCGCGTCTTCGCCCACCTCGACCCCGTCCATCACGATCTCGCCGGTGATGCTGGCGCGCAGGCTCAGCTTGCCGCCCACCTTGGGTGCCGACAGCCCCTTGAGCCCCTTGTCCAGCACGAAGCCGCGGATCTTGCCGCCATGGGCATCGGATTTCGCCCAGACCACGAAGACATCGGCGATCGGGCTGTTGGAAATCCA
>SKUV01000067.1 GCA_007129775.1 Paracoccaceae bacterium
CAACCAGCCCTTCATCAGCATGGACAAGAACACGGGCCAGCCCCTGCACATGGTGATGAAGCTGACCCGCGCCAAGCTGGAAAGCCTCGTTGGCGATCTGATCAAGGCCTCGATCAAGCCGTGCAAGGCCGCGCTCAAGGATGCGGGCCTGTCGGCGAGCGATATCGACGAGGTCGTGCTGGTCGGCGGGATGACCCGGATGCCCAAGGTGATCGAAGAGGTGACGAATTTCTTCGGCAAGGAGCCGCACAAGGGCGTCAACCCCGACGAGGTGGTGGCGATGGGCGCGGCCATTCAGGCCGGCGTGCTTCAGGGCGATGTGAAAGACGTGGTGCTGCTGGATGTCACGCCGCTGAGCCTTGGCATCGAAACGCTGGGCGGCGTCTTCACCCGGCTGATCGACCGCAACACCACCATCCCGACGAAAAAGAGCCAGGTCTTCTCCACCGCCGAGGACAACCAGAACGCGGTGACCATCCGCGTCTTCCAGGGCGAGCGCGAGATGGCGGCGGACAACAAGATGTTGGGTCAGTTCAACCTCGAACAGATCCCGCCCGCGCCGCGCGGCGTGCCGCAGATCGAGGTGACCTTCGACATCGACGCCAACGGCATCGTCAATGTCTCGGCCAAGGACAAGGGCACCGGCAAGGAGCAGAAGATCACCATTCAGGCCTCGGGCGGTTTGTCCGACGAGGATATCGAAAAGATGGTGAAGGATGCCGAGGCCAATTCCGAGGCCGACAAGCAGCGCCGCGAACTGGTGGAAACCCGCAATCAGGCCGAAAGCCTGCTGCATTCCACCAGGAAATCGCTGGAAGAGCACAAGGACAAGGTCGACCCCTCCACGGTCGAGGCGATCGAACTGGCCATGGGCGCGCTGGAGGAAAACCTCGAGGCCGAGGATGCGGGCAAGATCAAGTCCGGTATCCAGAACCTGACCGAGGCGTCGATGAAGCTGGGTGAGGCGATCTACAAGGCCCAGGCCGCCGAGGCCGAGGCCGAAGCCGGCGGCGAGCCCGGCGCGGAGGACGAGCCGCGCGGGGTCGATGAAGACATCGTCGATGCCGATTTCGAGGATCTCGACGACGACGACAAGAAGCGGCGCGCCTGATCGCCGGGGTGACAGGCCAGGGTCGGCCCGGATACGCACCGGGCCGGCCCTCGCCGTTTCCGGGCCGCGCGCTGGGCGGCCCGATTTCCAGAAAGGTCCGACATGGCAAAACGCGATTTCTACGAGGTGCTCGGCGTCTCGCGCGGTGCCTCTGCCGACGAGATCAAGAAAGCCTATCGCGCCAAGGCCAAGCAACTGCATCCCGACCGCAATTCCGACAATCCGGATGCCGAAGCGCAGTTCAAGGAAGTCAACGAAGCCTACGATGCGCTCAAGGACCCGGAGCGCAAGGCCGCATATGACCGCTTTGGCCATGCCGCCTTCGAAGGGGGCATGGGCGGCGGCGGCCCGCGAGGGCGCGGACCGGCGGGCGCGCAGGGCGATTTCGCCTCGGCCTTTTCCGATGTGTTCGAGGATCTCTTCGGCGATTTCATGGGCGGGCGCGGCGGCGGCGGCCGGCAGCGCGCCAGCCGCGGCTCGGACCTGCGCTATAACCTGCGCCTCACCCTTGAGGAGGCCTATTCCGGCCTGCAGAAAACCATCAACGTCACCACCCTCGCCACCTGCGACGCGTGCAAGGGCACGGGGGCCGAGGGCGGGGCCGAACCCGTCACCTGCCCGACCTGTTCGGGCATGGGCAAGGTGCGCGCCCAGCAGGGCTTTTTCACCGTGGAGCGGACCTGCCCGACCTGCAACGGTCTGGGCCAGATCGTCAAGAATCCCTGCAAGGCCTGCGCCGGCGCGGGCCGCGTGGAAAAGACCCGCGCGCTGTCGGTCGATATTCCCGCCGGGGTCGAGACCGGGACGCGGATGCGCCTTGCCGGCAAGGGCGAGGCCGGGCTGCGCGGCGGGCCGCAGGGCGATCTGTATATTTTTATCGAGGTGCAGGATCATCCGATTTTTCTGCGCGACGGCAGCACGCTTTACTGCCGCGTGCCCGTCAGCATGGCGACCGCGGCCATGAGCGGCGATGTGGAGGTGCCCACGATCGACGGCGGGCGCAGCCGGGTGAAGGTGCCCGAGGGCAGCCAGACCGGCCGCCAGATGCGCCTGCGCGGCAAGGGCATGCCGGCGCTGCGCGGCGGTGCGCAGGGCGACATGGTGATCGAGCTTGCCGTCGAGACGCCGGTCAACCTGACCGCGCGGCAGAAGGAATTGCTGCGCGAATTCGAGGAATTGAGCGAGCACAACAACCCCGAGGCCAATTCCTTCTTCTCCAAGGTCAAGAGCTTCTGGGACGGGATGAAGGGCTGAGCCGGGGCCGCAGTGGCGCCCCGGCGCCGCCTTGCGGCGCTGGCCGGAGCGAGGCGCGGCGCGCGGGCGTTTGAACTTGCCGCGCGCAGCCGCTATCCACTGTGCACGGGCAGCAGGCGGGGAGAGGCCGGATGACGGAGATACAGGCAGAATCGATGGCCGGGCGGCTGGAGGATCATCGGTTGCTGACGGGCGCGGGCCGATATCTCGCCGACACGGTGCCGCAGGGTGCCCTTTGGGTCGCCTTTGCCCGCGCGGATGTGGCGCGCGGGGCGGTCACGGCGCTTGATATCGCTGCCGCAAGGGCGGTTCCGGGCGTCATCGCCGTTGTCACCGAGGATGATCTGGCCGGCTGGGGGGCTGCGGCCTTTCCGGCAGAGCGGCTGGCGCGCGACGACGGTGCGGAGCCGGTGCTGATCGACCAGCCGATCCTGTCGGGCCGTTTTGTCCGGCATCTGGGCGAGCCTGTCGCGATGGTGCTGGCCGAAAGCGCCGAGGCCGCGCGCGACGGCGCCGAGGCGCTGGCCCCTCAGATCGAGGCCGACACCGGGCAGGATGGCGACGGCATAGCCTTTCTGCGCGCCTTTGGCGATGCGGCGCGGGTGCAGCAAGCCATCGATGCCGCGCCCTGTCAGGTCAGCCTGTCGATCACATCGCCCCGGCTGCACGCCGTCCCGCTGGAGCCGCGCGGCTGCTGGGCGTTGCCGGCCGGCGAGGATGGCCGCTTTCATATGTGCCTGAGCACGCAAAACCCTTTTGCCGTTCGCAAGGTCCTGGCGCAGCTTTTCGGCTGCGGGCTCGACGCGGTGCGGGTGACGGCGGGCGATGTGGGCGGCTCTTTCGGGCTCAAGGGCACGCTGACGCGCGAGGAGGCGGCGGTGGCGCTGGCGGCGCGGGGGCTGGGCCGGCCGGTGGCATGGGTTTCCGGCCGGACGGAGGCTTTCATCGGCGACCATCAGGGCCGCGGTTCGGCCGCCGATGTGCGGCTCGGGATCGACGAAAACCAGCGCATCGTCGGGCTTTGGGGCGATTTCACGGTGGATGCCGGCGCCTATCCTTCGGTGCGGGCGACGGGTCTTGCGAACAATATCGGCGGCTTTGCCGGCGTTTATGACATCGGCGCGATCGCGGTCCGGATCACCGGTCGGCTGTCGCCGCGCGCGCCCATCGCGGCTTTTCGCGGCCATGGCCGGCCCGAGGCGACGATGGCGATCGAACTGGCGCTGGACGAGGCCGCGCGGCGGATCGGCTGCGACCCGGCCGACCTGCGCCGCCGCAACCTCCTGACGCCGGCGCAGATGCCGTGGGAAACGGGGCTGACCTTTACCTATGATTGCGGCGACTTTCCCGCCGTCTTCGAGCGGGGCCTCGGCCTGTCCGCCCACGGCGCGCGCGCGGCGCGGCGGGCGGAGGCCAGGGCGCGCGGCCGGCTTCATGGCTTCGGGCTGATCAACTGCATCGAGATCGCCGCCGGCCCCCACCCCCGCCCCCGGGATGACCGTGTGCGCGTCACCATACACCCCGAGGGCCGGATCGTTCTGGCGCCGGGGGTGATGTCGGTGGGGCAGGGGCACGAGACCGCGCTGGCGCGGATGCTGTCGGCCCGGCTGGGCTGCGATATCGCGCAGATCGAGCACCGGCAGGGCGACACCGACCTGCTGGAGGACGGGCGCGGCAATGGCGGCTCGTCCGGGATTTCGGGCTCGGGCGCGGCGCTGCATCTGGCCATGGCCGAAATCGTCGCGCGGGGTCGCGCCGCCGTGGCCGAAGCCTTCGATCTGCCCGAGGTGGAGGTGGAATTCGCCGATGCGCTGTTCTCGGCGCCGGGGCGCAACGTCTCGCTTGGCCTGTTCGAGGTGGCCGAGCGGCTGGGCGGGTCCGAGGGCTGGGTGATCGACGCGGTCTTTCGCCCCGAGCAAGCCAATTTTCCCAACGGCACCCACAGCGCCGAGGTCGAGATCGACCCCGAGACTGGCGCCTTCGAACTGCTGTCCTACACCGCCGCCGAGGATATCGGCCCGGTCTTCAACCCCGACCTCGTGATGGGCCAGATGCAGGGCGGCATCGCCAACGGCATTTCGCAGGTTCTGGGAGAGCGGATCGCTCACGACGCGGACGGGCAGGTGGTGAACGCCTCTTTCATGGATTACCGGATGCTGCGCGCCGATGACATGATGCCCCTGCGCGACCTGCGGCTGGCCAACCACGCGGTGCCCACCGCAACCAACCCGCTTGGCGTCAAGGGCGTTGGTGAGGCCGGGAATGTGGGGGCGATGGCCGCGGTGATGGCGGCGCTCAACGATGCGCTGGCCTCGGCCGGGGCCGGCCCGATCGACCTGCCAGCGACGCCCGAGCGGGTCTGGGCCGCGTTGCGCGATGCCCCGGGCAAGGGCGCCGTCGGCGGGCCGGGCTGACGCCGGCCAGCC
>SKUV01000063.1 GCA_007129775.1 Paracoccaceae bacterium
AGGTCGATAAAGAACTTGCCCGCCCCGGTGACCTCCAGAAAGGCGCCGAAGAGCACGAACATGAAGACAAAGGTCGCCGCCACCCCGAGGGGCAGGCCGAAAATGCCTTCCTGCCCCAGATAAAGCTGCCCGATCACACGTAATTCGGAATAGCCGCGATGCGACAGCACGCCGGGCATCCAGTCGGCCAGCCCGGGCAGCATCCCGCGGCTGCCGGCAAAGGCATAGGTGATCGCCACCGCCCCGATCACGGTCATGCCGAGGCCCACGGCGCGGCGGCTCGCCTCCAGCAGGGCCAGCGTGGCGATGATGCCCATGGTGATATCCACGCGATTCCAGCGGCCGGTGCGGGCGATGATGTCGTCGAGGTTCCACGCAAGGTAGAATCCGGCCATGAAGGCTGCGCCAAGGCAGATCGCATCGACGCCGCGGCCGAGGATTTCGGAGATCAGCCGCTCGCCCCGCGCGCGCAGCATAGCGCCGGTGACGCCGGCCAACACCAGCGCGCCCACCACCCACCACAGGTTCCTGCCCGCATCGAGCCATAGCGCCACTGCCGGTGTCTGCGTCGCCATCACCCAGCAGATCGCCAGCGCCAGCCCGAGAAAGGCATAATCGCCGGCGGGCCCCAGCGCGCTGTTGCGGCGGCCGAAAACCGGAAAGATCAGGAACGCCAGCACCACCACGAAGGACAGGTGGATCGAGCGCTGGTAGAACAGCCCGAAGGCCTGCACGCCGGCCGAATAAAGCTGAAACAGCGACAGCGTGATCCCGATCACGGCGATCGCTACGAATATCGGTCCACTGCCGCGCTGACCCGCCGGGTTGAGTTCCGGCGGCACCTCGACTGCGGCGTCGGTGGGCGAGGGGCCGTTCGAACTGGAAGGGGATTGTGCCATCGGGGCGTGTCCTCGGTCTTTGGGTCCGGGATCGGGCGGGTGGTGTCGGATACCGGGCGAGGGGGCTGGGCAGGGGCAGGACAGGGGTCGGCGTGGCGGCGGTGCTGGCGTGTTCAGCCGGGGTCTTGCGATGCGGCTGCCGGGCGCAGGGAAACCCGTTGTCCGGCCGCGAGCGCGCTCAGGTTCACGCTTTGCGACCCCGCGACGATCCGGTGACCGACCCGCAGCGCGCCGACCCGAAGGGCCAGTTCGTTGCCCGGCACCGGGGCATTGATGCCTTCGATCCAGTAGCCCCCGCCCTCGGCCGACAGCAGTTTGCCGCGCCCCGGCGTCTCGCCGAGGCCTGCGGCATGGTCATGCAGATAGCTGCGCACCAGAACGAGGATGCCTGCCCGGATCTCGAAGCAATCCGCGACCGCGCCCCCGGTGACCGAATGCGCCCAATGCAGGCAGAAGGCATCTTCCCCCACATGGGCGATCACGGCGTTGCCGGGGCCATGCACCACGACCCCGGCGCCGCTATCGGCCCGCGTGCCTGCGGCAAGCGTGGCGGCCAGACCGAAGGCGAGCAGGGCGGCCCCGATGCGGAGCCGCCCCGGGGGCGCCTGCGTCACGGGCGCAAATGGTCCGGGATATCCGCGCCGATTTCCTCGAAATACCGCAGCGAGCCGGGATGCAGCGGGATCGGAGTCGATTCCAGCGTGAACTGCACCGTCGTGTCATTCGCGGCCGGGTGAATGGCGATCAGTTCATCCACATGATCGAAGATCGCCTTGGTGATCTGATAGACAAGCTCTTCGTCCATCTCGGCATGGGCCACCATCACGTTCGGCGTGGAGATCGTCAGCACGTCGTCCGGCACGCCGTCATAGGTGCCGCCACGCAGGGTGTATCCCGCAAAGGTCGGCTCCACCGCGATGGCCGCGTCGATCTGCTCGGGCGTCAGCGCCACGATGCTGATCGACCGCGTCGCGGCGAGGTTCATGATCGACGAGGTCGGGGGCCCCACGCTCCAGAAACCGGCGGCGATATCACCGTCGCGCAGCGCATCGGCGGTTTCGTTGAAGTTGAGCCGCTGCGGCGAGAAATCGTCATAAGTGATCCCGTTGGCCGCAAGCAGGGTCTGGGCGCTGACCTCGGTGCCCGATCCGGGCGCGCCCACCGACACGCGCTGGCCGCGCAGATCCTCGATGCTCTCGATGCCGCTGCCGGCCAGCGTCACGATCTGGACGGCATTGGGATAGATCGAGATCACGGCCCGGGCCTCTTCGATCGGCGCGCCCTCGAACGGGCCGGTGCCGTTGAACGCGGCATAGACCGTATCGGCGAGCACCAGTCCCAGGTCGGATTCGAAGGTGGCGATCAGGTTCATGTTCTCGACCGAGGCGCCGGTCACTTCGGCGCTCGCGGTGAAGCCATCGACATGGCGCGTGATCACCTCGGCCACGCCGCCGCCATAGGGGAAATAGACGCCCCCGGTGCCGCCGGTGGCGATCGACAATTCCGTGGCATGGGCGCCGGTGCCGAAGGCAAGCGCCAGCGCAATCGCGCTTGTCAGTCTTTTCATGATCTTCTCTCCCTGATTTCACGGGCCGTAGTCCGGCCTCGCAACGCTGCCAATAAGCCCCGGAAACGCCCTGTCATGTCAACAGCTATTCGGGAAAAAACAGGCGCCGGGCGCGGGGCGTTGCGTCAACCGGCCGCCAGTGCGGCGCGCGCGGCCGTCAGGTCGGCCGGATGCAGCCCGTGCCCCGCCCCGGGATGGAGCCGCATCGCGACCTCGGCGCCGCGCCGGCGCAGGACTGCGGCGCTGGTCTTCACCCGTTCGGCGGGAATATGCGGATCGAAACTGTGGCATCCCAGATAGACGGAAACGCCATCGAGCCGCGCCGGGCCATAGTCGAAGTCTTTCCCGCCATGGCCGCGCACCGCCGCCTCGCCCCGATCCGCAGCGTCGGAAGTGCCCACCAATCCGCCCGAAAGGCCCAGAACCGCGCGGAACGGCCCGCCCGAGCGCGCGGCGTATTCAAGCGCGAGGCAGGCGCCCTGGCTGAAGCCTGCAATCGCGATGTCACGGCGCGCAAGGCCGCGCTGTTCGAGCGCGGCGACAGCGCGGCCCGTGGCGGCGAGTGCCGAAGACAACCACGGCTCCAGCGCATCCATGGGCGCCAGAAAGCTCACCGGCCACCAGGATCGATCCGCCGCCTGCGGCGCTGCGATGGCGAAATCTTCCGCGCCGAGGGCCGGAGCAAGTCGGGCGATGTCTTCGGCCGTGCCGCCACGACCGTGCAGGAGCACGAGGCCGCCCTTCGCCTGCCGGTCTGTCCGGCCGGCCCGCAGGATCAGGCAGCCATCGTGCGGGTCGGCCGGCGGGCCTGCGTTCACGCGGGCACCTTCAGCGGCGGCAGATGCGCCTCGAGCCGGGTGCGCAGATGCTCGTGCTGGGCCGGCAATTGCAAGGCGTTGCCCAGGGCGTCGGGCGCCTCATCCACCGCGAATCCGGGCGGGTCGGTCGCCACTTCGAACAGCACGCCGCCGGGTTCGCGCGTGTAGATCGCGTTGAAATACTGTCGGTCGATCGGCGGCGTGACCTGCTGGCCCGCAGCCCGGAGGGCCTCGCGCAGGGCCATCTGATGCCCAGCATCCTCGGCGCGGAAGGCCACATGGTGGATCGTGCCCTTGCCCTGTTGCGCCGCGGGCGCATTGTCGCGGCGCAGCAGATCCACGATGCCGCCGATGCCGCCGCCCCGGGCGACGAAGCGCAGGCGTTCCTCGCCCGGCGCCTGCGCATGGCCGGCGGGTTCGTAGCCGAAAACATCAACGAGGAGACGCGCGGTCGGCTCCGGATCGCGCAGCCACAGGGTCACCGAATGAAACCCTTCGAGTGCGGCGCCTGTGGTTTCGGCCTCAACCAGTTCCAGCCGCTGACCATGGGCATCGCGCAGGCTCAGAACGCGGTCGCCGAACCGCTCGGCCAACGGGCCTTCGGCCAGCCCTTCCAGCCGCTCGGCCCAGGCATCAAAGCCCGTCCCGCGCGGCGCCCGATAAGCATAGGCCAGCGCCTGCCCGGCGCCCTCTCGGCCCGGTGCGGCGCCGATAACGGGAAAGAAGGTCAGGATTGTGCCCGGGGTGCCGGCGGCATCGCCATAATACAGGTGATAGGTACCCGGATCGTCGAAATTCACCGTGCGTTTGACAAGGCGCTGCCCGAGCAGGCCGGCATAGAAATCGACATTCTCTTGCGGCGGGCCCGAAATCGCGGTGACATGATGCAGGCCTGCGACAGGGCGCGGCGGGGCGGGGGGCATGATGCTCTCCTGGACGGCTCAGACCGGGGGATGATTAGGGCTGACAAGATAGCTGTGCCGTGTGGCCTCACACACCTGCGCAGCCGCAGAGGGCCTGTGCATGATTGCGCAGTCTCCGTGCAGCACCCGCGGGCGCGTCAGGCGGCCGGGGCGCCCTCGGCCTCGTCCAGATAATCGGCATGGATGAAGCGCTTGTCGCAATAGCCACAATCCACCCAGCCGGTATCGAGCGGGATCGACAGCCACACCCTCGGATGGCCCAACGCCCCCTCGCCGCCATCGCAGCAGACGCGGTAGCGCGTCACGATCTCGGTTTCGGGTGCGGGATGGGACCGGGCAGGCTGCATGGAGGGACCTCTTCACATTCGCGTTGAAGGTAAGGAAGTTTCCGCATCGCGGCAAGAGCGTGATGCGGGGCCTTCGATTGGTCTCGGGGGCCATGGCCGGTCCATCGCGGCGGGCCCCGGGCCGCGTCCGCGCCGCCCCACCCGCCCGAGCCGGGGCGCCGTCGAACGACGCCTGCAGGCCAAGCGCGAGCGCGGCGAGCGCAAGGCATCGCGCCGTTCGGGCCGGGGGG
>SKUV01000077.1 GCA_007129775.1 Paracoccaceae bacterium
CGATCAACCCCTTGGCGAGCGAGCCCTCGGAGACCGAGGCAATGAGCACCATCGCCATCATGATCAGGGTGAAATACTCGAACGGGCCGAAACGCGTGGCCAGGATCGACAGCGGCTGCGTGACGGTGAACAGCACCATCCACGCCACCAGCCCCCCCACGAAGGACGCCGTGATCCCCAGCCCCAGCGCGCGCCCCGGATTGCCCCCCTTGGCCATGGGATAGCCGTCCAGCGTGGTCATCACCGCCGCGGGCGTGCCCGGCATCCGCATCAGCGTGGCCGTGATCAGCCCGCCGGCGATCCCGCCCACATACATGGAGACCAGCAGCACCACCGCATCGAAGGGCTGCATGTAGAAGGTCAGCGGCAGCGTGAGCGCGATCACCATGGCCGCGGTCAGCCCGGGGATGGAGCCGACGATGATCCCCAGCGAGGTGCCGATGAACAGCATCAGAAAGGTGAAGGGGGTGAATATCTGGGCGATGGCGCCGCCGAGTGCTCCGAAATCCATGACGCCCCCTCAGACCGGAAGATCGACGAAGAACACGCGGGTGAAGACATAGCCCGCGCCGAATGCCGCAATCAGCGCGACGACGACCGCGGGCAGGAACTTGCGTAGCGCGAACCCCTCCATCCCCCAGATCATGCCGAGCAGATAGAGCGCCGTCAGCGGCGCGAAGGGCACGGCCCGGCTGTGGATCACCGCCACATAGGCAACCGACAGCGCGAAGACGTAAATCGCCATCATCGGCCGCCCGCCGACAAGTTCCGAGCGCAGCGCCGCCAGCCGGTCGGTGGTCTGCGACAGCCGATAGACCGCGCGCGCGATCACGAAAAGACAGGTCACGATGATGACAGCCGAGGTGTATTTCGGCACCGGGCCGGAGCCCAGCGGCTCGAACCTGCCGGGCGGCAGCCCGGATGCGGCGATGTAGAAGACCACACAGGCGCCCGCGATCAGGGCGGCGACCGCGATTTCCGTATAGGGACGATCCATGACCTCCGCCCTTTTGAGCCCCTGATCGGGGTCGCCGCCGCCCCTCGCGGCGCAGCCGGCAGCCCCGGTAGCCAGCCTGCCCGACCGATCGGCGCCGGGCTGGCGGACGCGCAGCCCGCAGGATGCGCGCCCGTTTCGTTACTCGGCGGCGAGCTCGGCGACCGGCTCGATCGCTTCCCAGATCGCTTCCAGATCGGCCTGCATCTCTTCGCCGGTCAGGAAGATGTTGGCAAAGCCCTGATTCTGCATGAATTCCTGAAAGCGCGGGGTTTCCCGGGCGGCGGCAATCGCATCGGCGAAACCGTCGATGGCTTCCTGCGGCGTGCCCTTGGGCGCGAACACCCAGTTCTTGATGCAGAATTCCATGTCATAGCCCAGTTCGCGCATGGTCGGGATATGGGCCATGCCTTCGAACCGCTCGGCCCCGGTATAGGCCAGCGGACGGATCGCGCTTTCGGGGTTCTCGGTGCCGTCAGGCATGAGGGTGAAATTCACCACCTCGGCCCCGGAGAGCACGCCCACATCGGTCTGCCCGCCGGTCAGCGCGGCGAAATTCGCAGCCCCGCCGCCCACTTGCGCGAACCGGAAGCTCGCGCCTTCCTTTTCCTGCTCCAGCATGATGCCGGCAAGGTGGTTGATCGCCCCGATATTGACGCCGAAAATCAACTGGTCAGGCTCGGCCGCCGCCCGCTCCAGCAATTCCTCCACCGACTCGATGCCGAGATCCTTGCGCACCACCGGATGCAGGCAGAATTCACCGGTCGTGGCCACCGGCGCGAAATCACGCCAGCCGAAATCGATCGCCCCGGTGCCCTCGCCGCCCATCAGCGCGATATGCAGGATCAGAAAGGTATGGCCGTCAGGCGTCGCCTCCATCACCTGGCGGGCGCCGATGGAGTAATGCCCGCCGATATTGACCACGGTCACCGGCTGCGAGAGCGCGTTGGCATCCTGAATACCGGCCTGAAGCACCCGCGCGACCTGATCGGACGTGCCCCCGGATCCGAACGGAACCACGAAACGGATCGGACGCTCGGGCCAGTCCGCAAGGGCCATGTCGGCGGTCAGCGTTCCCACCGCCAGAATGGCGGCCCCCATTGCAGCAAGTCGTTTCATCATTTCCTCCCATGTGATGAGTGACGCCGGGTCTTAGTATAACTTTTTAATTATTTTTATTTTGCTTTGTTGAGAAATTTTTTATGTTACGGTCGCCTCGAATTCAAGTCTTTTCTGAGAGACCACCGATGAAGCGCCCGCACTTTCTGTTCGTCACCGTGGATCAATGGCCGGGAGGGCTGTTCGGCCACGCCGGGCGGGCGGATATCGACACGCCGACGCTGGACGCGCTGGCCGGCGCCGGGGTGCGCTTCGTCAATGCCCATGCCGAATGCCCGATCTGCATTCCAGCCCGGCGCAGCATGATGACGGGGACAGATCCGCGCCGGCACGGTGACCGGGTGTTCCAGCCCGCCATGCGCCGCGCAGACATGCCCTATCTGGCCGAGACTTTCCGCGATGCGGGCTGGCAGACCGGTGCGGTGGGCAAGCTGCATGTCTACCCCCCGCGCGACCGGATCGGATTCGAAGAGGTTATCTCTTACGAGGAGGGGCGCCCGCAACTCGGCGGGCCCGACGATTGGGATCTGTATCTGGCCGACCGGGGCAATGCCGGCCTCGGCCATGCCCATGGCATGGCCAACAACAGTTATGAATTCCGCCCCTGGCACCTGGCCGAAGAATTTCACCCCACGGTCTGGCAGGCCCGGCAGATGGCACGCATGATCCAGCGCCGCGATCCGACGCGGCCGGGGTTCTGGCATCTGTCGTTCAACTTTCCGCACCCGCCGATCGTGCCGCTGGCAAGCTATCTGGCGCTCTACGAGGGGCGCGAGGTGGCGCCGGCGCGGCGCGGCGAGTGGGCCGACGATCTGCCCCCGGCACTGGAGCGCGTGCGTCAGGCATGGCCCGCGCTCGCGCCCGACCGGCTGGCCGCGATGCGCAGGGCGTTCTTTGCGCAATGCACGCTGATCGACCATCAGCTGCGGCTGGTGCTCGGAACCCTGCGCGAGGAGGGGCTGCTGGATGACACAATCATCCTGTTCACCGCAGATCACGGCGACATGCTGGGCGACCACGGGCTTTTCGCCAAGCGGATGATGCTGCGCGGCTCGGTGGATGTGCCGCTGGTGCTGGTGGGCCGGAAGGGCTGCGAAAAGCTGCGCCCGGGCCGGACCGACGACCGGCTGGCGGGGCTGCAGGATATCATGCCGACGCTGCTGGATCTTGCCGGCATCGCCGTGCCCGACAGTTGCACCGGCCGCTCGCTTCTGGGCCCGGGGCGGCGCGAGACGCTCTATTGCGAGGCGCTGGAAGGTCAGGCGGCAATGCGCATGATCACCGATGGCCGCTGGAAGCTCATTTGGTATCCCGCCGGCAACCGGCTGCACCTGTTCGACCATGAAACCGACCCGCAGGAATGCCGCGACCTTTCGGCAACCCCGGAGGCGGCAGAGCATCTGGAGCGGCTGTCCCGGGCGCTGGCGGCAGAGCTTTACGGCGCCGATCTGGACTGGCTGCACAAGGGCCGGCTGGTCGGCTGCGCGGCAGAGCCGGTCAGGGTCGCACCCGACCGGGGGCTGCACGGCCAGCGCGGCCTGCATTATCCCGCCCCGCCGCCCGCGCGCGACCCTTCGGAAGTGGTCGGCGCGCCCGGCTGACAGGCCGGTCAACGCCCCCGCCGATGCGCCCGCCTATGCGCCTCAGGGACGCTGCGCCTCAGGGACGCTGCGCCAGTTGCTCGGCGATCACGGTCTCTGCCAGTTCCAGAAACCCCGCCGCCGCCGGGGCCAGCAGCATGTCGCTGCGCCAGACCGCGCCGCCCTCGCGCATGGGCATTTCCGTCTCGGTCTCGACCACCCCGATTTCCGGATAGGCGCGGCCATGGGCTTCGGACAGAAACCCGAGTTTGGAGCTATGGCGCAGGATGTTGATCATCGCGCGGACCGAATTCGTCTCGACCGAGGGCAGCGGCAACTCGACCCCGGCCTGCGTGAAGACCCGGCGCACCAATTGCCGCCCGAAGGTATCGTCTCCGGTCATCACCCAGGATTCTGCGGCCAGCATCTTGAGCGACTTCGGCCCGCCGTCGTGGATCGGATGCGCGCGCCGGGCCACCACATGCATCTTCTCGCGCAGCAGGATCCGGGTGCGATAGGCCGCGCCGAAAAACACATCGCTGACCGAGGCGAAGAAAAGCTCGATCTCGCGCGCATCGAGCAGGCCGCGCAACTCGTCGTTCAGCGCCACCGTCAGGCTGACCCGGATCCGGGGAAATTCCTGCTGCAGCCGGGCGATGGTGGCCGGCAGGATCTCGTGAATCCAGTCCGGCCCGCAGCCGATCCGCAGCACCCCGCCGGCGCCGGTGCGCACCGCCTCGATCTGTGCCTGCAATTCCTCACCGGACTCGTCGAGCTTGCGGGCATAGTCGAGCAGGATGCGGCCATAGGGGGTGATCCCGATCGGCCGGGTGGAGCGGTCCAGCAGCGGCACGTCAAGCTGGCGTTCCAGCTTGGTGATCGCCTGCGTCAGGGCAGGCTGGGAAATCCCCATGATCTGGGCCGCAGCAGTCAGGTTGCGGGTGGAGCAGACGGCCTGAAAATGCTGCAATCCGGTCAGTGTCTTCATCCCCCTCTCCCCAGTTGGACACTCGCGCGGCGGGTTCAGCGCGCGTGGGGCCGCGGCGCCG
>SKUV01000125.1 GCA_007129775.1 Paracoccaceae bacterium
GCATCGGGGTGCCGCAGCTATTCACCCCGCCGGTGGCGACCCGCGTCACCGGCCGGCTGGCCGTCACCAGGGGCGGGGCCGGCGATGCCCATCCCACCGCCACCTACGAGCACGAGCTTCTGGCCGGCACCCTGACCGGCAAGCTGATGCTGCCCTATCGCGCCCGTATCCGCGCACGAAACCTCGAGGAATTCGACGGCTGGGTGCGCCATGACGGCGAGGAATTCCTCTATGTCCTGTCCGGCAGCATCCGGCTTTACACCGAATTCTACGCCCCGGTGGAGATGCGTGCCGGCGACAGCGCCTATTACGACGCCACGATGGGCCACAACGTCGTCTCGACCGGCGCCGCGGATGCGACGATCCTCTGGGTGACCTCGCTGACCTGAGCCGGGCAGAGGGCGCGCGGGGCAGGGCGGCCCACCCGCGCCTTGCGCCGATCCCTACCCTGCTCTTCCGGCCCGCCCCTTGCCCCGGCCCGGCCGGCGTGGCATGGGCAGCCGTCCGCAGGAGGCCCGCCATGTCCGATCCGAAATCCGCCGAAACGCCCCGCACCGCGCCGACACCGGACGACACGGCGCTGTTGCGGGGCCTGCCATGGCCCGACAGCACGAGCCGGCCGCTCGGCAGCCCGATCCAGCCCTCGGTTGTTTATGCCTCCGACAGCCCCGACGCGCTGGACGCGCAATACGAGGGTCGCGCCCAGGGCTATACTTATGCCCGCGAGGGCCATCCCAATGCCGATACGCTCGCCGCGCGGATCGACGGGCTGGAAGGGGCCGAGGGCGGGATCGTCACGGGATCGGGCATGGCGGCGGTTACGCTGGCGCTCCTGGGAGCCTGCGGCGCGGGCGATCATGTGCTGGGGGGCGACCAGCTTTATGGCCGCTCGCTGCGGCTGATGACCGAGGAACTGCCGCGACTGGGCATCGAGACATCGCTCGCCGATCCGACCGACAGCGCGGCGATTGCGGCGGCGCTGCGGCCCAACACGCGGCTGGTGCTGATCGAGACCGTCTCGAACCCGACGCTGCGCATCGCCGATCTGGCCGGGATCGCCGCTCTCTGCCGCGCGCGCGGCATACTGCTGGCAGTGGACAGCACCTTTTCCACCCCGCGCGCCCTGCGCCCGCTGGAGCATGGCGCCGATCTGGTGATCCATTCGGTCACGAAACTGCTGGCCGGCCATTCCGACGCGACGCTGGGCTATCTGGCCGCGCGCGACCCCGATCTGCGCGCGCGGCTGCGCGTCTGCGCCGTCACCATGGGGCTGACGCCCAGCCCCTTCGATTGCTGGCTGGCGGAGCGGGGGCTACTCAGTTTTGCGCTGCGCCATGACAGGGCAGAGGCCAATGCCGCGCGCCTTGCCGACCATCTGGCGGGCCTGCCGGGGGTGCGGCGCGTGATCTATCCCGGGCGCGCCGACCATCCCGACCACGCGCGCGCGCAGACGCTTCTGGGGCCGCGCGGCGGCACGATGCTGAGCTTCGAGATCGCGGGCGGGCGCGCAGCGGCCAATGCACTGACGCGTGCGGCCAGCCAGATCGCCTTTGCGCCCACGCTGGGCGATATCGGCACCACCTTGTCGCATCCCGCCAGTTCCTCGCACCGGGCGCTCAGCCATGAGGCACGCGCCGCCATCGGCATTTCCGAAGGCTTCTTTCGCGTCTCGGCCGGCGTGGAAGAGGGCGACTGGCTGGCCGCGCAGTTCACCGCCGCGATTGCAGCCGCAGCCGCGGCCGGGTGAAGGCCGCAGACAGTACAACCGGAAAGCCGATAATCAGTATTATGTAATATATGGGAAGCCCCGATACAGCGGGGCTTTCCCCGGCGCATCGGCTCTGGCAAGAAAGGTCACGCTGCGGGACCACGAAGGATACGCCAATGCCCCACAACCTGCCCATCCGGATCGCGCCATCGATCCTGTCGGCCGATTTCGCCAATTTCGGCGCCGAATGCCGCGCGATCGAGGATCAAGGCGCCGACTGGGTGCATGTGGATGTAATGGACGGCCATTTCGTGCCGAACCTCACCTTTGGCCCGGCCATGTGCGCGGCCCTGCGCCCCCATGTGCGCGGCGTCATGGACGTGCATCTGATGATCGCGCCGGTCGATCCGTGGATCGAGGCCTTTGCCGCAGCCGGCGCCGATGTCATCACCGCCCATCTGGAGGCCGGGCCCCACATTCACCGCACGCTGCAAGCCATTCGTGGAACGGGAAAAAAGGCGGGCCTCGCGATCAACCCCGGGACCGGGATCGAGCCGGTGGCGCATCTGCTCGACATGGTCGATCTGATCTGTGTGATGACGGTCAACCCGGGCTTCGGCGGCCAGTCCTTCATCCACAGCCAGATCGACAAGGTTCGCCGGCTGCGCGCCATGCTGGGCGACCGGCCGGTGCATCTGGAGATCGACGGCGGCGTGACGGTCAGGACCGCGCCACTGGTGGCTGCAGCCGGCGCCGATGTGCTGGTGGCGGGCTCTGCGGTGTTTTCAGGCGGGTCGGTGGACCGGCCCGAGGTATACGGCGATAATATTCGCGCACTGCGCCAGGCGGCTGCGGCGGCAACCTCACAAGTTGCTTGAGGAAAATTTTGCAACCTGCTGAAAGGAAATGGAATGGCACCTCCGTCTGACCCATGTGATTTCGGCTGGCAGGCACCGGATTTCCGGCTCGGGGCGACCGATGGCAGCGTGCATGATCTGGGCGGGCTGATGGGGCCGCGGGGCCTCCTGGTCGCGTTTATCTGCAACCATTGCCCCTATGTCATCGCGATTGCGCCACGGCTCGACGCGCTGGCGCGGGCGCTGGATGACATGGGCGTCGGCATGGCCGCGATCTGCGCCAACGACGCGCTGAGCCACCCCGCCGACAGCTTTGAGAACATGGGGAAATTCTCGGCCCAACACAGCTTTTCCTTTCCCTATCTGCACGATGCCGATCAGCGCGTGGCACTGGCCTGGGGCGCGGTCTGCACGCCGGATTTCTTCGGGCTGAACCGCAACGGCGCGCTGCAGTATCGCGGACGGCTGGATGATGCCGGGCGCAACCCGCCGGGGCCGGATACCCGGCCCGAATTGCTCGACGCGATGGCGCAGATCGCCGAGACCGGCATGGGCCCGCGCGCGCAGACCCCCTCCATCGGCTGTTCGATCAAATGGAAGACGGCGTGAGCGCGGCCGCCGCGTCGGCGGTCATCTTCGATCTGGACGGCACGCTGATCGACAGCGCGCCCGACATCCATGCCGCCGGCAATGCCGCGCTGGCCGAGGCGGGGCTGGCGCCGATCACGCTGGCGCAATCGCGCAGTTTCGTGGGCTCGGGAGCGCCGGTCTATGTGGCGCGGATGGCCGCGGCCCAGGTCCCTGCCCTGTGCGCCCCAGAGCGCGCGGCGCTGGAGGCGAGGCTGCTGAAGAGCTTCCTTGCCCTCTACGAGACCGCCCATGCCCTGACCCGGCCCTATCCGGGTGCGCTCGAATTGATCGAGCGGTTGGCCGGCGCGGGCCGCGGGCTGGGCCTTTGCACCAACAAGCCGATCGCGCCCACGCGCGCGGTGCTGCGCCATTTCGGGCTCTTGCGCGCCTTCGGAACGGTGATCGGCGGCGACAGCCTCGACACCCGCAAGCCCGATCCCGCGCCGTTGCACCGGGCGCTGGCCGATCTGGGCGTGACGCGCTGCCTGTTCGTGGGCGACAGCGAGATCGACGCCGAAACCGCGAGGGCCGCCGGCCAGCCCTTCGCGCTGTTCACCCAAGGTTATCGCCGCAGCCCGGTGACGCAAATACCTCATGACATTTCGTTTTCCAGCCATTCCGAGCTGCTTGTGCGGCTTTTTCAAGAGGGCTGACATTCGGGCCTTGCAATATATTCAGAAATGCGTATATGATCATCGAAACGCAGATACCGGAGGATCCGATGCAAGCCGAAGTGACCGCCTTTTTCGACGAAGCCACCTTTACCGTGACCTATGTGGTCAAGGACCCGGGCAGCAATGCCTGCGCCATCATCGATTCGGTGCTGGATTTCGATTACGCCTCGGGCCGGACCGACACGCGCTCGGCCGATGCGGTGATCGCCCATGTGCAGGAACGCGGGCTGGATGTGGAGTGGATCCTCGAAACCCATGTCCACGCCGACCATCTGAGCGCCGCGCCCTATATCCAGGAGCGGATCGGCGGCAAGATCGGCATCGGCGAGAAGATTCGCGTGGTGCAGGACACCTTCGGCAAGGTCTTCAACGAAGGCACCGAATTCCAGCGCGACGGCAGCCAGTTCGACCAGCTGTTCGAGGAAGGCGACACGTTCAAGGTCGGTGCGATGGAAGGCCGGGTGATGCACACGCCGGGCCATACGCCGGCCTGCCTGACCTATGTCATCGGCGAGGCGGCCTTTGTGGGCGATACGCTGTTCATGCCCGATTTCGGCACCGCGCGCTGCGATTTCCCGGGCGGTTCGGCCGAGGATCTCTACAATTCGATCCAGAAGATACTGACGCTGCCCGACGAGACGCGGATTTTCGTGGGCCATGACTACAAGGCGCCGGGGCGCGAGGATTATGCCTGGGAATCGACGGTGGGCGCGCAGAAACGCTTCAACGTCCATGTGGGCTCCGGCAAGCCGGCCGAGGATTTCGTGCGCATGCGCAACGAGCGCGATGCCACGCTGGCGATGCCGAGGCTGATCATCCCCTCGCTGCAGGTGAACATGCGCGCCGGCCAGATGCCCCCGGCCGAGGA
>SKUV01000144.1 GCA_007129775.1 Paracoccaceae bacterium
CAGACCATTGAAACTGTGGGGGTCAGACCGGTTGAATACTTACAACGCCTGGCCAGCGCGGCGCAGAACAGGTTCCCGATGCCGACGGCGAAACCGGCGTGGCAGGAGACTTTTCAGTAGCCTGCTGAGGGCGCGGCGGCCAGAAAGCCGCCCCCGCCTTGAACCCCGGCGGCGCGCGGCCTATGCCTGTGTCAGCCGCTGGAGGTCCGATGCCCAATCTGCTTTACGACACCCTCTTTGCCCCGCTGGCCGCGCGCCAGCGCCCGGTGCTGACGCTGCAGGACGGCCGCAGCCTCGACGGCCCGGCCTTTCTGGCTATGGTGCATCGCGCTGCCCATGCGCTGGCCGCCGCCGGTGTCGGGCCGGGCGACCGGGTGGCGGTGCAGGTGGCCAAGACCCCGCAGGCGCTGGCCGTCTATGGCGGCACGGTGGCGCTGGGCGCGGTGTTTCTGCCGCTCAACACCGCTTACACGCCGGGCGAGGTCGGCTATTTCGTGGAAAATGCCGCGCCCCGGCTGCTGCTGGCCGATCCGGAGAGCGCGACGGCGCTGGCGCCGGTGGCCGAGGCCCATGGCGCGAGGCTGATGACGCTCGATCCCGCCGGGGCGGGCAGCTTCGCAGATGCGATGGCGGCGGCCCGACCGGAATTCAGCCCCGTGGCGCGCGCGGCCGGCGATCTGGCCGCGATCCTTTACACCTCGGGCACGACCGGGCGTTCCAAGGGCGCGATGCTGAGCCACGGCAACCTTCTGTCGAATGCCGAGACGCTGGTTGCGGCATGGGCGTTCACCGCCGATGACGTGCTGCTTCATGCGCTGCCGATCTTTCACACCCATGGCCTCTTCGTGGCCACGAATGTGGCGCTGTTGTCGGGGGCCGGGATGATCTTTCAGCCGGGCTTCGACGTGGATGCGGTGCTGGCCGCGCTGCCGCGGGCCTCTGCGATGATGGGCGTGCCCACCTTCTACACCCGGCTTCTGGCGCATCCCGGCTTTGACCGCGCGCAGGCGGCGCATATGCGGCTTTTCATCTCGGGCTCGGCGCCGCTTCTGGCCGAGACCCACGCCGCCTTCGAGGCGCGCACCGGGCACCGGATCCTCGAACGTTACGGCATGACCGAGACCAACATGAACACCTCCAACCCCTATGACGGCCCGCGCCGCCCCGGCACGGTGGGCCCGGCCCTGCCGGGGGTGGAGGTGGCGGTGACCGACCCCGCCACCGGAGCGCCGCTGCCCACGGGCGAGGTCGGCATGGTGGAGGTGCGCGGGCCGAATGTCTTTCAGGGCTACTGGCGGATGCCCGACAAGACCGCCGAGGACATGCGCGAAAGCGGCTTTTTCATCACCGGCGATCTGGGCTGTCTGGATGACGAGGGTTATCTGACCATCGTGGGCCGGCAGAAGGACATGGTGATTTCAGGCGGCTACAACGTCTATCCGCGCGAGGTGGAGGAGGTGCTGGACGCCCTGCCCGGGGTTGCGGAATCCGCGGTGATCGGCCTGCCCCATCCCGATCTGGGCGAGGCGGTCTTTGCCGTGCTCGCCGCCGCGCCCGGGCAGGCGCCCGACCCGGCAGCCATCGATGCCGCGCTGCGCGGGCAACTGGCGGGCTTCAAACGGCCCAAGGGTTATGCCGTTGTGCCCGCCCTGCCCCGCAACACCATGGGCAAGGTCCAGAAAGCCGAGTTGCGCCGCACCCATGCCGGCCACTTCGGGGCAGAGGTTTAGGCGATGGCGCGGGCGGCTGCTCACGGGGCAACCCCCTGCCCTGCGCGTGCTGCGCGGGGCGCTGCGGTATGAGCGGCCCGCACCCTTCCGATACCGGGGCCCGGGGGCCGGAGGATCGGGGGCCGGAGGATCGGGGGCCGGAGGATCGGGGGCCGGAGGATCGGGGGCTCTGGCCGCTGCACGACCCCGCCGCGGGATACACGCTCGACTGGGCGCTGGTGTCGGACCGGGTGATGGGCGGGGTCTCGGAGGGGCGGCTGAGCCGTGCGCAGATGGGCGGGCGCGCGGCCCTGCGCCTGCAGGGTGCTGTGCGGCTGGACAACAACGGCGGTTTTCTGCAGATGGCCGCCGATCTGGCGCCTGGCGGCGGGCTTCCTGGCGGCGGGCTTCTGGATGCGCGCGGCTTTGGCGGGTTGCGGCTGGTTCTGTGCGGCAATGGCGCGCGCTATGGCGTGCATCTGCGCAGCGCCGATCTGGCCCGGCCGTGGCAGAGCTATCGCGCGCAGCTTGCGCCGGGGCCGGACTGGGCCGCCTACGATCTGCCGTTTTCGGCCTTCCGGCCCCATCGCACCGACGCGCCCATGCGCCTCGCCCGCCTGCGCCGCATCGGCATCGTCGCCATCGGCGCGGCCTTCGAGGCGGATGTGGCGCTGGCGGGGCTGTGGCTCTGGCCCGGGAGAAGTTCGGGCGTGGAGGGCATTGCATCATGACCGCACGACCGAACCCCGCCGCATCAGGTACGAAGGCCCGCCCATGCCCGCGCTGACCCTTTTCGCCTTTGGCGCGCTCGTGATCGCGACCTCGTTTCTGTCGGGCATCTTCGGGATGGCGGGCGGGATGATCCTGATGGGGGTGCTGCTGTTCTATGTGGGCGTCGCCGATGCGATGATCCTGCACGGGGTCACCCAGTTCGTGTCCAACGCCGGGCGCGCGGCGATGTGGTATCGCCATGTGGACTGGCGCGTGGTCGCCCGCTTTTCGCTCGGGCTGTTGCTGGTCTCGGCCGTCTTCGTGCTGGTGCGGTTCTCGCCCGATCAGCGGCTGGTCTTCATCGCGCTGGGCTTATCGCCCTTTCTGGCGATCGCGCTGCCGGCGCGGTTCGTGCCGCAGGTGCATCAACGCTTCGGGGCGGAGCTTTCGGGCGTCCTGTGCACCGTCTTTCTGCTGACATCGGGGCTGTCGGGGCCGCTTCTGGACATGTTCTATGTCCGCTCGGAACTGGACCGACGGATGGTGGTGGCCACCAAGGCCGTCTGTCAGGCGCTGAGCCATGTCTGCAAGCTGATCTATTTCGGCCTGCTCGTGGAGGGGGCGACGGCGCTGGCCACCGACCCTCTGATCCTGGGCTTGGCCGTCATCGGAGCCATCATCGGCACCACATCAAGCCGGCGCGTGCTGGAGGCGATGAGCAACAGCAATTTCCGCCGCTATACGCTCTGGATCGTTCTGACCCTCGGCGCGGTCTATCTGGTGCGAGGGGGGCTCGGCTATCTCTGAGCGCTCCTGCCGGGCGCGCCCCTGCCCTAGCCTTCCAGCTCGCTGTCCCAGTAGAGGAAGTCCATCCAGGTGCGGTGCAGGTCGGCCTCGGTCATCGCGCTGGTGCGGGCCAGCGCGTCAAGCTCGAAGGGCGAGGGCTCGAAAGGCTTGCGGATCAGGCGCATGCCGGCCTCGCGCGGGGTGCGGTTGGCCTTCATCAGATTGTGTTTCTGGCAGGAGGCGACGATATTCGTCCAGCTTGACCGCCCGCCCCGTGATTTCGGCACCACGTGATCGAAGGTCAGGTCCTTCGAGGCTAAGCGCTCGCCGCAATACTGGCAGGTGAATTGGTCGCGCACGAACAGGTTGTAACGGGTGAAGGCCACGCGCTTGCGCTTGCGATAGCGTTTGAGCGCCACGACGGCGGGCACCTCGAAGGCCTCGTTGACCGAGCGGACGAGCACATCGTCGTAGGTCTTGACCTGAATGACACGGTTCTGGATCACGGCGACAAAGGCGTCGCGCCAGTTCCACACCGAAAGCGGCGCCCAACTCAGCGGTTGCATGTCGGCATTCAGCACGAGCGTCCGCAGGTTGCCCACCGAAACGGTCATCCCCGCCGCCCCCGGTGCAGGCACCCGCCCCTGTGCCCGGCAGCCTTGTTTCCGCGTATTCGGCCGCTGCCGTCTGCCATGCGCCGTTTTCCGTCCTCTGCGCCATGGCCTTCGCCCGGGTGGCGCTGGTTTCGATAGAGACACTATATATCGTCCCGGGCCTGTGGCAAGCACTCCATATCGCGCGTGATGCCGCAGCCTTTGGGTTGCTTGCCATGGTGGCATGACAAGGGTGTGACAGCACGGCGGCGATGGGCCTGAGACCACGAGGGCCGCGGATGGCCGGAGGTGAACGGGGCGTGGCCCCGTTTGGCCCGCGCACCCCATCCTGTGGGCAAGGGCTAACAAGGCTGGTCACCGGGCGGGCACCGGGCGCTAGCCGCTCTTGCGCGTCCCGGGCGCCCCGAGCGCCTGATCGAGGATCGCGGCAAAGATGCCGCCCTCGGCCAGAAGACGGCTTTCATGGGCCCCGCTCACATCCAGCCGAACCTCGAAACGAACGGTGGTGCCATCCGCCGCACTGGCGGTGGCAGCGACAGGGGTGCCCGCCTCCACCGCCCCCCGAAGCCCGGCAAAGGCGAAGGTCTCGAACCCGCTCAGCCCGAGGCTTTCGATACTGTCGCCGGGGGCGAAGACCAGCGGCACGATCCCCATGCCGATCAGGTTGGCGCGGTGGATCCGCTCGAAATTCCGGGCCAGCACCGCCACGACACCCAGAAGCTTGGGCCCTTTTGCAGCCCAGTCGCGACTGGAGCCCATTCCGTAATCGGCCCCCGCCAGCACGATTGCCGGCGCGCCCTTCGCGCGCAGCCGCTCGGCCGCGTCGTGGATCGTGAGCAGATCGCCCTCCGGCTCCAGCCGGGTGAAGCCGCCTTCGACCCCGCCGGCGAGGCGGTTCTTCATGCGCTGGTTGGCGAAGGTCACGCGCGCCATGAAATCGTGATTGCCGCGGCGCTGGGTGACGGCGTTGAAATCGCGCAGGCGCACGCCCTGCGCCATCAGATAGCGCCCGGCCTGCGACTCGCTCAGGATCTCGCCCGAGGGGGTGATCTGGTCGGTGGTAAGCGAATCGCCCGCCACCACCAGCGCGCGGGCGCCCACGATCCGGCCGGGCATCGGCGCGCCGCCCAGTTCGATGAAGGGCGGCCGCTTGATATAGCTGGAGGCCGGATCCCAGGCAAAGACCGGGCCGCGGGGGCTGTCGAGGTCCTGCCAAAGCGTCGCGCCGTTAAAAAGCGTGGCATAGCTTTTCAGAAAGGTCTCGGGGCGCTGGCAGTCGGCCTCCAATGCGGCGATCTCGTCGCGGGCGGGCCAGATGTCGGCCAGCATCACCGGCCGGCCCCCGGCATCCGCGCCCAGCGGTTCTGTCGCGAGGTCGATGTCGATCCGACCCGCCAGCGCGAAGGCCACCACCAGCGGCGGCGAGGCGAGATAGGCCGCGCGCACCGATTTGTGGATGCGCCCCTCGAAATTGCGGTTGCCCGACAGGATCGCCGCGCAGACCAGCCCGTTTTCGGCAATCGCCTCCGACAGCCCCGGCGCCAGCGGGCCGGATTTGCCCGAACAGGTGGTGCAGCCGATGCCGACGACGTGAAAGCCCAGTTCCTCCAGCGGGGCCATCAGGCCCGCACCCGCCAGATATTCCTCCACCACGCGCGAGCCGGGCGCGAGCGAGGTCTTGACGTGGCAGGGCACCTTGAGGCCCCGGGCGCGGGCGTTGCGCGCCAGCAGCCCCGCCGCGAGCATCACACCGGGGTTGGAGGTGTTGGTGCAGGAGGTGATGGCGGCGATGGCCAGCGTGCCGTGCCGGAGCCTGACGGCGCGGCCGTCGATCTCCACCTTGGCCTCCGCCTGTCGCTCCGCCCCGGACAGTCCGAAGCCATGGGGCCCAACCGGCGCAGCAAGTGCTTCGTGAAAGGCGGTGGCGACGCTGCTCAGGGCGATGCGGTCCTGCGGGCGTTTGGGGCCTGCGACGCTCGGCTCCACAGTGGCAAGATCGATCTCCACCATCTCGCTGACCTCGGGCAGCGGGTCATCGGCCTCGGCCCAGAGGCCCGTGGCCCGCGCATAGGCCTCGATCTGCGCCACATGGGCGGGCGCGCGCCCGGTGTCCCGCAGATAGGCGATGGTCTGGCGGTCGATGGGAAAGAAGGCGCAGGTCGCGCCGTATTCGGGGGCCATATTGGCCAGCGTCGCCCGGTCCGGCACCGACAGCAAGGCCGCGCCGGGGCCGCAGAATTCCACGAAGGCGCCGACGACGCCCACCTGCCGCAGCCGCTCGGTCACGCGCAGCACCAGATCGGTGGTGGTGGTGCCGGGCGGCAGCCGGCCGCGGAACTGCACGCCCACCACCCGGGGGATGCGCAGATGATAGGGCAGCCCGAGGGTCGCGGCCTCGCCATCGATCCCGCCCACGCCCCAGGCCAGCATCCCGATCCCGCCGGCCATGGAGGTGTGGCTGTCGCAGCCCAGCACGAATTCGGTGGCCAGCACCGAATCGCCCCCGGCCCGATGCGGGGCCACGACCTGCGCGATGCTTTCCAGATGCACCTGATGGATGATTCCGGACCCGGGCGGCACGACCTTGAGGCCGGAAAACGCCTGCTGCGCCCATTTGAAGAAACGATAGCGTTCGCCGTTGCGGCGGTATTCCTCGGCGATGTTGTGGGCGCGGGCGTTGGGATGGCCGGCGCGGTCCACGATCAGGGAATGATCCACCACCAGCGTCACCGGCACCGCGGGCTCCACCACCTCGGGTGCGGCGCCGCGCGCCACCGCCGCATCGCGCGCCGCGGCCAGATCCATCAGTGCGGGCAGCCCGCTGCTGTCGGGAAACATCACCCGCGTCACCGCCATCGGCAGCGCCAACGGACCGGTCGCCGCATCCCAGTTTCGCAGGGTCTCGATCGCTTCGGCCAGATCGACGCCGTTGCGGGCCTGTAGGACGAGGTTCTCCAGAACGACGCGCAGCGAGCGGGGCAAGGGCGCCCGGCGATGGGCCAGCAGGGCGCGCAGGTCTACCGCCAGCGCCGCCGCGCTGCCGGCCCCGGATGCCGGGACCACGACCAGATCACAAGGAGCAGAGATCGCCATGGGTCGAGTATCGGCGTGGCTCGCACAAGTGTCAACAGTTGTGGGGCTACCGGCTTGTGAATGCCAATCAAACTGGCTAGGATTGCGTTGGCATACGGGCTCGCCACAAAAGTGTCGACACATTTGCGGGCGCGACCGCAAGGCGGGCCGAAGGCGCGCGGCGGACGTCGCACCGGCGGGAACGATCCGGGCGCGCGACACCGGGGAGGGCCGTTTTTGCGGGGGCGGCCCGACAACGAGGGGACAGGCGTCATGAAGGCAACAGCACGGTTTCGCGAACTCCTGGCCGGTGACGACATCCTCGTCTCGCCCGGGGTCTATGACGGCTACAGCGCGCGACTGGTGGAGCGGGCGGGCTTCAAGACGACCTGCACCACCGGCGCGGGGCTCGCCAATGCCCGCATGGGGTTCGAGGATGTGGGCATCATGGGGCTGAGCGACAATCTGGAGGCCTGCCGGATGATCGCATCGGCAGTGTCGATCCCGGTCATGGCCGATGCCGATACCGGCTATGGCAACCCCGCCACCGTCTGGCACAGCGCCCGGCTGTTCGAACAGACCGGGGTGGTGGGCATCAATATCGAGGATCAGGTCAGCCCCAAGCGCTGCGGCCATATGGCCGGCAAGGACATCATCGACGCGCGCGAGATGGCGCGCAAGATCGAGGCCGCCTGCGACGCCCGACAGGACGATGATTTCGTCATCCTCGCACGGACCGACGCCATCGCGATCGAGGGGCTGGAGGGCGCGATCCGGCGCGCGAAGCTTTACCAGAAGGCCGGGGCGGACCTGATCTTTCCCGATGCGGTCAAGACCGAAGACCAGATCAAGGCGCTGGTCGATGCGCTGGAGATCCCCTTGTCGATCAACATGGGCTTCGGGCTGCGCTCGCGCCCCACCACGCCGCTGATCCCCATCGCGCGGATGCACGCGCTTGGCGTGCGCCGCGTCACCCTGCCCCGGATGCTACCGGCGGCGGCGCTGCGGGGGATGCAGAACGCGCTCGCCCTGCTGCAGGAGACGACCCCCACCGGCAAGACGGTCGACCGCCCGGACATGCTGATGTCGATCGAAGAAATCTGGGATCTGATGGATCTGGCCGATTATTCGCGGCTGGAGGCGCGGTTCAACGATCTCGACGGGGTCGAACTGCCCGACGATACGGCCGATGGGCGGCCCGGGCCGGCCGGGACCTCCGGCCTCTGAACCGGGGCGGCGAGGCGCTCCGGTCAAGGCGCATATCAACGAAAGGCGTGCAAAATGGCAGCAGAGTTCATCGATATTCCCTCCGGTGACGGCCGGACCTTCGCCGCCTATCACAGCCCGCCGCCCGACGGCACGGGCCCGCTGATCGTCCTGTGTCAGGAGATTTTCGGCATCAACCGGCATATCCGGGAGGTCGCGGATCAATGGGCCTCGCTGGGTTATCACGTGCTGGCGCCCGATCTGTTCTGGCGGCTGGAGCAGCGGGTGGAGCTTGGCTTCGAGGGCGCGGATCTGGAAAAGGCCCGGGCGCTCTATGCCCGGCTGGATATCGACGGGGCGATTGCCGATGTGCTGCGCACGATGGAGCATGGCGCGCGGCTCGCCGGCACCAGCGGCAAGGTCGGGCTTCTGGGGTTCTGTTTCGGCGGCAAGCTGATCTATCTCTGCGCCGAGGCGGGCTCGCCTGATTGCGCCATCGGATATTACGGCGTCGGGCTGGAGAAGATGCTGGACAGGCTCGGCGGGATCGACTGCCCGCTGCTGCTGCATTTCGGCGCCGAGGATGGCGCGACGCCGCGCGAGGCGACCGACGCGGTTGCCGGGGCCGTGGGGGCGCGCCCGGGCAGCGCCGTCCATGTCTATCCCGGCGCGCTGCACGGCTTCAACAACTGGCGCAAGAAGACGTTCAACGCCCCGGAATCGCAAAAGGCCTTCGCCCGGTCGCTGGCATTCGCGCGGGCGACGCTGGGGTGATGCGCAAAGCGGCGGCGTGGCGGATCGGTCGCGGTCATCCGGACGTGGCCGGGATTTGGCCGGGATTTGGCCGGGATGAAGCGCCCGCTTCCGATGTTGCGGGCGACTGCCCGCGGCCATCCGTGGCCCACGTGTTGCGATGGCTCGATGGCCGCCTGCCGGCCATCCCCGGCCTCCGCATCGCCGGCTCAGGCCAGCGCCGTGCGCAGGTTGCCGCCGGCGGCCTCCAGCCGCGACCGGGCCGCGCCGGCCTCCAGCCCCAGCGCCAGCATAACCACCGCCACCTTGATCGTGCCGCCCGCCGCATGCAGCGCCGCCTCTGCCGCGTCCGGCGCGGCGCCGGTCAGGTCGGCCACCATGGCGACGGCGCGGGCCTGCAGTTTGGCGTTGGTCGGGCGCATCTCGACCATCCGGCCGCGATAGACCAGCCCCAGCCGCAGCATCACCCCCGTGGACAGGCAGTTGAGCACCGCCTTCTGGGCCGTGCCCGCCTTGAGCCGGGTGGAGCCCGCAACAACCTCGGCCCCGGTCGGCGCCAGCAGCGCGATCTCGCAGACCTCGCCCAGCCGCCCGCCCGGGTTGTTGAAAACCCCGATGGTCAGCGCGCCGGCAGCGCGGGCATGGGCCAGCCCCGCCACGGTATAGGGCGTGCGCCCCGAGGCGGCGACGCCCACCGCCACATCCGCCGGCCCCACTCCGGCCGCCTGCAGGGCCGCCACGGCGGCGGCGCCGTCATCCTCGGCCCCCTCGATCGCCTCGGTGAAGGCGCGCTGCCCGCCGGCCATGAGCGACAGCGCCCGCTCGGCCGACCAGGAGAAGGTCGGCGCCAGTTCCGCCGCATCCTGCGTGGCGATCCGCCCCGAGGTGCCGGCGCCCAGATAGATCAGCCGCCCGCCCGCGCGCAGCCGCCCAGCCGCCGCCTCGATCGCGTCCGCCAGTTCGGCGCGCAGGCCATGGACCGCCGCAATCGCCGCCATCTGCGATTCGATCAGCGCCTCGACCATATCGGGCAGGGGCCAGTCCTCGATCCCGTGATAGCGGCTGGCGGCGGTTTCGGTGGTGCTCATGGCCTGCGTGCTCCGTGCTGTGAAAAGGCGCCCTGCGGGGCCGAATGCTGCCGGTGGGCCATCCGCGCCGCATGCCGGGCGGACGCGATCTCCGGATAGCTGATCTCGGCATCGGGCAGCGCCGCCTCAACGCCCGCGCGCACCGCCGGGTGCAGCCGCAGCACGCCCCCGACGGCAACCAGCGGCGCCGGCCCATGGCGCCCGATCAGCGCCGCGCCCAGCCGGCCAAGCTCCGCCCCAGCGCGGTGCAGCAGCTCGACCGCCAGCGCATCGCCTTCCCGCGCGGCCTCGGCCACGGCATTGGCCAGCATACCGATCCGCCCCCGGTCGCCGCCATAGACAAAGGCGCGCGTGTGCTCCCATTCCGCCCCGCCCATCGCCGCAAAGAGCGCTGCCGCCAACTTTTCGGCCCCGGCCGGCCGGCCATGGGCGTCGATCCGGCGATAGATCGCGTCGAGCGCGCGCAGCGCGATCCAGCAGCCCGAGCCGCCGTCGTCGATCACATGGCCGCGCCCGCCGACCGGATGCGCCCGTCCCGCCGCATCGACGCTGACCCCGGCCGAACCGGTGCCCGCCGCCACCAGATGGCCCGGCCCGCCCTGCGGAAAGGCCGCGTGCCATGCCAGCACCAGATCGTTGAGCACCAGCATCGGCCCTGTGTCCGGCAGGGCATCCCGCAGGCAGGCCATGACCTCGGGCGCGGGGCCCGTGCCGATTCCCGTCACCCCGAGGCAGGCGCGCGCGATCCCCGGCGCGCCAAGTGCCCGCAGCCGTTCCGGCACACCGGCCAGCGCGCGGCCGAAGGCCTCCCGCGCGGCGGTATCGAACAAAAGGCCCGTGGCCCCGGGCCCGGTGCCCGCGCCGATCTCGGCGCCGGCAGCGTTCAGAAGCACCCAGCGCGTGGCCGTGCCGCCCATATCCACCCCGAGAAAGACCGCCGGCGCCGCGCCCTGCCCCTGTCGCACGTTCCCGCTCACCCGCCGATTCCCCTGACGACCGCCCGCGCGTTCGAGCGCCGGAATGACGGCACTGTGCCGAGGGCGGCGACGAATTGCAACCAACGTAATACCACTTGCGAGGAACGTGCGCGCTGAGCCGGTCGCTTCGCCACCGGTCGCCTGACTGGTCATACTTTGGTCTCGGACAGGCTGGCGCGGCACGCTTGCGGGCGCGGAGCGGCGCGGCTATGGGGGGGCGGGCAACAGGGGACATGCCATGACCGATGCCGCCAATGCAGACGGGCCCGAAGCCGGGCCGCCGCAGATCTACCTCGTCACACCGCCGGCCTTCGAGCCCGAAGAATTCGCCCCCCTGCTCGAACGGGTGCTCGACAGCGTGCCCGTCGCCTGCCTGCGCCTGTCCATGGCCAGCACGGACGAGACAGCGGTCGCGCGGGCGGCAGATGCGCTGCGCGCAATCGCCCATGCCCGCGACGTGGCCATCGTGATCGCGCAGCATCTGCAACTGGTGCAGCCTCTGGGGCTCGACGGGGTGCATTTCGACGACGGCGCGCGCAAGGTCCGGCGCGCGCGCGAGGTGCTGGGCGGCGATGCTATCGTGGGCGCCTTCTGCGGCGCGAGCCGCCATGCGGGCATGACCGCCGGCGAGACCGGCGCCGATTACGTGGCCTTCGGCCCGGTGGGCGAGACCGCGCTGGGCGACGGCAGCCGCGCCCCGCGCGATCTGTTCGAATTCTGGTCCGAGGCGATCGAGGTGCCGGTGGTGGCGGAGGGCGCGCTGAGCCGCGCCCTTGCCGCCGATATGGCCGCGATCACGGATTTCGTCGCGCTGGGCGAAGAGATCTGGCGCACCGATGACCCGGTGGCGGAACTGCGCGCTTACAGGGCGGCGCTCGAGAACCGGGGCTGAGCCCCGGCCAGCACGGTTTGGCCCCGGCTTTCCGCGCCCCTGCCGGCCCGCGATGGTGTATGCTGGACGCGCACCGCCCCGGCAGCAGCATGCCCCGGGCTGAGCCAACCGCGCCGCGCCCCGGCCGCGCCCCGAAAACGGAGCCTTACCCGATGACCCGTGTCTTCATGGCGACGCTTGCCACGGAAACCAACACCTTCGCCTCCTTCCCCACCGATCTGGCCGATTTCCGATCCCGCCTCTGGGCCGAGGAGGGCGCCGAAGCGGTGGCGCCGAGCGCCGGCACGGCGCCGGTGCGGCACTGGCTCAAGCGCGCCCGCGCGCTCGGCTGGGAGGTGGTGGAGGGGCTGCACGCCCGCGCCGCGCCCTCGGGCACCACCACGCGCGCGGCTTATGAATTCATGCGCGACCGTATCCTTGCCGATCTGCGCGCGGCCGGTCCGGTGGATGCGGTGCTATTGTATCTGCACGGCGCCATGGTGGCCGAGGGCTACGACGATTGCGAAAGCGATCTGGTCACCCGCATCCGCGAGATCACCGGCCCCGCCACCCGCATCGGGGTAGAGCTTGACCTGCACGCCAATCTCGACCAGCCGCTGCTGGATGCGGCCGATGTGGTTGTGATGTTCAAAGCCTATCCCCATACCGACTATGTGGACCGGGCCGAGGATCTGTTTCGGCTGATCGAACGCTGTCTGGCCGGCGAGATCGACCCGGTGATGGCGCTTTTCGATTGCCGGGTGATGGGTATCTTTCCCTGCACAAGGCCCGGCCCGATGGTGGAATTCACTCAGGCCATGTTCGATGCCGAGGGGCGCGACGGGATTCTGTCGCTCTCGCTCAACCACGGCTTTCCGTGGACGGATGTGCCCATCGCCGGGGCCAGGATGCTTGCCGTCGCCGATGGCGACAGGGCGGTGGCCGAGCGTGCCGCGCGGGAATTCGGCGAACGGTTCTACGATTGCCGCGCCGAGGCGGCGCTGCCCTTCACCCCCTTCGACGCGGCCATGGCGGAGGCGCGGATCAAGGGCGACAAGCCGCTTCTGCTGGCCGATATCGCCGATCAGGTGGGCAGCGGCGCACCCGGGGATACGACCCATGTGCTGCGCGCGCTGCTGGAGGCAGGGATCAGCAATGCCGCCGTCGTGCCCCTGTGGGATCCGGCGGCCGTGGCGATCTGTTTCAAGGCCGGCACCGGGGCGCGGCTGCACATGCGGATCGGCGGCAAGCACGAGCCCTTTTCCGGCCCGCCGCTGGATGCCGAGACCGAAATCGGCCTGCTGGTGCGCGATGCCGAACAGCCCCAGATCGGCGGCGACAGGACGGGGCTTGGCGATATCGCGGTGGTCCATGTCGCGGGCATCGAAGTGTTGCTGACCAGCAAGCGCTGCAACATCTACCTGCCCGAGATGTTCGCGCAATTCGGCATCTCCATCGCCGACAAGCAGGTGATCGCCATCAAGAACCTCTACAAGCACACCGATGTCTTCGCGCCGCTGGTGCGCAAGCAGCTTTATGTCGCCGCCCCGGGCACCAGCAATCCGAACTGGCACGAACTGCCCTTTCGCCGCCTGGCCCGGCCGATCTGGCCGCTCGATCCCGACCCGCTGGGCCGCGACGGCCGCACGGCTTGACGCAAGGCACGGCTTGAAGCGCGGGCCGGGGCTTGCCACCTTGGGGGCATGACCGCGCTTCTGAAAAGTCTCGCGCCCTATGCGCTCTTGCCTGTCCTGCTCTGGGCGGGGGTGGTCTTGCTGCTGTTCGTGATGCAGGACCGGATGGTGTTTCTGCGCCTGCCGCAACACGACATCCCCCTGCCCGCGGGAACCGAGGCGCTGCGCGCGGTGACGCCCGATGGCGATGTGCTGCACGGCCACCGGATTGCGGGCAACGGGGCGGAAGGCGAGCGCGCGCTCGTCATCGGCTTTGGCGGCAACGGCTGGGATGCGCGCGCCACGCTCCTTTACATGCGCGACGCCTTTCCCGCCCATGATGTGGCGGCCTTTCATTTCCGCGGCTATCGCCCGTCCGAAGGCCGGCCCTCGGCGGCTGCGCTGATGGCGGATGCACGGCTGATCCACGACCAACTGGCCCAGGGGCACGATGGGCCGGTGCTGGCGCTGGGTGTCAGCCTCGGCAGCGGGGTGGCCGCGCATCTGGCCGGCGCGCGCGATCTGGACGGGGTGATCCTGCTCACCGCCTTTGACGATCTGACCGAGGTCGCGCGGCAGAGCTTTCCCTGGGCGCCGGTCCGCAGCCTGTTTCGCCACCCGATGCCCGCGGCCGAGGATCTGGCCCGCAGCACCGCCCCGGTCGCGCTGATCAACGCAAGCAGCGATCCGGTGATCCCGACCGAGCGCACCGCCGCGCTGCGCGACAGCCTCGATCCCGAACGGCTGGTGCTGGATGTCACGATCCCCGGCGACCATAACGCGATCCATTCGAGCCCGGAGACCCGCACGGCCTTGCGCCGCGCGCTGGAGCGGTTGCTCGCGCCCCCGGGCGGCTGAGCCACCACCACCCCGGGGGCAGGCGCCGCGCCCTGCCCTGTCCTGACCGGCACCCGGGGCACCCGGAGGCGCTGGCTTAGCTCGACGGGCCGGCGCCCGGCAGCCCTTCGTGATCGACCGGATCGGGCAGCGGGCCGCGGGCCCCGTCCAGCACCGCCATCTTGAACCCAGCGCCCCAGCCCGGCCCGTCGGGCGCGTCGACCATCCCCGCCGCCGGCGCCACCGGCGCCGGGGTCAGCAGCGTTTCGTGCAGAGGATGCTCGCGGAACTGATGCTCGATCATCACCACCGCCGGCGCTACCGAGGCCACGGCGAGCGAAATCCGGTCCAGCAGCGGGCCGGCCGGGTTGTGCAGCGAAAACTCCAGCCCCGCGGAATGCACGAGCCCGGCGATGCGCAGCGCCTCGAACACGCCCCCGCAATGGCGCAGGTCGGGCATATAGACATCATAGGCCCCGGCCTCGATCATGTGGCGCACGGCGCCGAGCCCGAAAACCAGTTCCGCCCCCGCCAGCCGAAAGCCCAGATCGTTGGCCAGCCCGCGCAGCCGGCGCGCGCTGCCCAGCCGGTCGGGGCGCTCGGCCACCGGCATCTCGACCCAATGGGGGGCGTGGCGCCCGATCTCGCGCAGCACATGGCGCGCGGTGGCATCGTCGAAACGCGCGTGGCAGTCGATGTTGATCGCCACGCCGGGGCCGACCGCATCGCGCACCGCTGCGATGCAGGCCAACCCGTGATCGATCCGCGACGCGACGCCGGGCGCGGACAGGCTGGTGTCGGTCACACCGTCGAACGGCGCCATCTTGAGCGCGCGGAAGCCTTCGGCCACCGCGGCATCGGCGCGCGCGGCCCAGCCTTCGGGGCTGCGATCCTGCGTGCCCCGGTTGATATTGGCATAGACCGGCAGCGCGGCGCGGCGGCGCCCGCCCAGAAGTTCCTGCGCGGCGACGCCGAGGGAGCGCGCGCGCGCATCGAGCAGCGCCTGTCCGAGGCCGCTGAGCACCGTCTGCGTCACTCCGTCCGACGCGCGCAGCATCCGGTCTTCACACAGGGCGATGGCCGCGCGGATATCGAGGCCGCGCAGGCTGCCCGCGAGGGCCAGGGTCTTTTGCTGCACGCCCGCCTCCAGCCCGTAAAGCGTGGCCTCGCCCAGCCCCGTGACGCCCGAGGTCAGCCGGAGCCGCAGAAAGATCCATGTCGTCTTGCCGGAGATCGGGCAGATGTCGATCTCCAGATCCGCGATCCTGTCGGCAGCCATCATTCCGCCCTCCCCCTCCCTGGTGGCAATGATCTTCGGAAACCGGCCCCGGGAATGCAAGGCGCATCGGCCGTGCCGCCCCGAACGGGCGCCATTGCGATGCGTCGCGCGCGGCGGCATTATCGCGCCCGTTGTAGCAGTAGGGGGAGGAATAAAATGGCAGATCCAGACCACGCAGTGCGGCTGGGCGACAGCGGGCTGTTCGTCTCGAGGCTGACGCTGGGCACGATGACCTTCGGTGACCGCACCGACGAGGCCGAGGCCGGGCGGATCATGGCCGATGCGCTCGACCGCGGCCTCTTTCATTTCGACACGGCCGACACCTATGCCGGCGGCCGTTCGGAAGAGATCGTCGGGCGGTTCCTGAAATCCGCCGGCGGCAAGGGGGCCGATGTCGTGCTGGCCACCAAGCTCGGCAATCCGGCGGCCCCGGGGCCGAACGGGCGCGGCCTGTCGCGCCGCTGGATCCTGCAAGAGGCCGAGGCCAGCCTGCGCCGCCTCGGGCGCGATCATATCGACCTGCTCTACCTGCACAAGGAGGATGCCGGCACGCCGGCC
>SKUV01000184.1 GCA_007129775.1 Paracoccaceae bacterium
CGCGGTCGGTGGCCATCGCCACCGCCGGGCCGAAGGGGGTGTCGAGGGTGGCGTGGCGGATCGTCAGCCCCGCTCCGCCGCGGGCATAGGCGCCGGGCGACATCGCCTCCCAGCGCAGGAAGAGGTCGTGCAGCCGCCCGCCGCCCGACAACCCCGCCGCGGCGCTCGCCTCCAGCGTGCTGTGCCGCGCGGCCAGCGCTGCCCGGGCATGGTCGAGCGCGAGGTATTGCTGATAGCGTTTCGGCGAGACCCCGACCCAGCGGCTGAACACCCGCTGAAAATGGGCGGGGCTCATGCCAAGCCGCGCCGCCAGCGCATCCAGCGACAGCGAGGCGGCCCCTCCGGCCGCGTCGATCTCGCGCAGGGCGCGGGCGATCACGCCGTAATGGTAGCTGTGGCTTTCGTCCGGCACGCTGGACATTGGCATCGACCTCCGGTTTCGCCCTGCATATCTGCCGGAGCCCGTGCAGGCGACCCGAATATTGCGCAATAGCGTGCCCGTCGCCCCTTGCCGCGCCCGGCGCCCCGCGCCATACCCCGTGGCATGGCTGCGCAGCGCGATTACCACACGATACATGCGATCTTTCGACGCTTTCAGGCCGCCGAGGCCGAGCCGAAGGGCGAGTTGGAGCATGTCAACGCCTACACCCTTCTGGTGGCCGTGGCGCTGTCGGCGCAGGCGACGGATGTGGGCGTGAACCGCGCCACGCGTGGCCTGTTCGCCGTGGCCGATACGCCCGAAAAGATGCTCGCGCTGGGCGAGGAGGGGGTGATCGCCCATATCCGCACCATCGGGCTTTACCGCAACAAGGCCCGCAACGTGATGAAGCTGTCGCGCATCCTCGTCGAGGAATACGGCGGGCTGGTGCCCTCGTCGCGCGCGGCATTGCAGGCGCTGCCCGGGGTCGGGCGCAAGACCGCCAATGTGGTGCTGAACATGTGGTGGGGTATGCCGGCGCAGGCGGTCGATACCCATATCTTCCGCGTCGGCAACCGCACCGGCATCGCCCCGGGCCGCGATGTCGTCGCGGTCGAGCGCGCGATAGAGGATCACGTGCCCGCCGAATTCCAGCGCCATGCCCATCACTGGCTGATCCTGCACGGGCGCTATATCTGCAAGGCGCGCAAACCCGCCTGCGGCGCTTGCCCGATCAACGATCTCTGCCCATTCGAGGAAAAAACGGAATGAAACGCTATCAGGTTGTCGGTATCGGCAACGCCATGGTCGATATTCTGGCGCAGGCCAGCGATGAGTTTCTGGCCGAGAACGGCATCGGCAAGGGTATCATGCAACTCATCGACATGGATCGCGCCGTGGCACTCTATGACCGGATCGGCCCCGCGCGCGAGGTGTCGGGCGGATCGGCCGCGAACACAATCGCGGGTGTCGCGCATCTGGGCGGGCGCACGGCTTATGTCGGCAAGGTCCGCGAAGACCAGCTTGGCCATATCTTCGCCCATGACCTGCGCGCGCAGGGCGCTGTCTATGAAACCCGGATGGCGCCCCCCGAGAGCCCCGAGGAAACCGGGCGCTGCATTGTGCTGGTGACGCCGGATGGCGAGCGTTCGATGAACACCTATCTGGGCTGCACCGAATTCCTGCACCCCGACGACATCGACCCGGCGATGATGGCCGAGGCGGAGTGGATTTACCTCGAAGGGTACCGTTTCGACGGCCCCGACAGCCACGAGGCCTTCGCCCGTGCGATCCGTGCGGCCAAGGGGGCCGCCGGAAAGGTGGCGCTGACCCTGTCGGACCCCTTCTGCGTGGAACGTCATCGCGCCGCCTTCCGCAACATGATCGTGGCCGACGTGGATTTGCTCTTCGCCAACCGCGCCGAACTGGTGTCGATGTATGAGTCCAACGATTTCGCCGCGGCCCGCGCGGCGGCGGCGGCCGAGGTGTCCATCCTTGTGGCCACGGATTCCGAAAACGGCGTGCATGTGCTGGCGGGGGAAGAGGCGCTGCACGTTCCGGCCGTGCCCACGCGGATCGTCGATGCCACCGGCGCCGGTGACATGTTCGCCGGCGCGTTCCTGTGGGGGCTGGCCGAAGGTCACGGGCTGGAGATTTGCGCACGCATGGGCAATATCGCCGCCTCCGAGGTGATCAGCCATATCGGCGCCCGCCCCGAGGCCGATCTGCGTGCGCTGTTCCGCCAGCACGGGGTGATCTGACGCGCCTGGTGCCCGCGCGCGCGCCCCGGGGCCTGAAAGGACTCGTCATGGACTGGAACGCGACCGTCATCGCCTATTGCGAGCGCACCGACGCCGGCTATTGGTCGGAGCCGGTGAACGCCGTGACCAATGCCTCCTTCCTGATTGCGGCGCTGGTGATGGGGCTGCGCCTGCGCGGGCTGCCGGGGGCCGGGGTGGGCTGGGTTCTGGTCGCAATCCTGACAGCGATCGGCATCGGCTCCTACCTGTGGCACACCCATGCGACGGGCTGGGCCGGTCTGGCCGATGTTCTGCCGATCCTGCTGTTCATCCTGACCTATATCTTCGCCGCGACGCGCGATTTCCTGCGGCTGCACTGGGGTCCTGCCGCGCTGGCGAGCCTGCTGTTCTTTCCCTATGCCGCCGCTGTCGGCTGGGCCGTGGCACAGGTGGTGCCCGGGGCCGGGGCGAATGCGGTCTATGGCAGCGTGGCGCTGCTGATCGCGATCTATGCCGCGATCCTGTCGCGCAGGGCACCCGAAACGGCGCGCGGGCTGGCCATCGGTGCGGGCATCCTCGTGGTCTCGCTGACCTTCCGGATGCTCGACGCCCCGCTGTGCGACGTGATTCCGGTGGGCACCCATTTCATGTGGCATATCCTCAACGGGATCATGCTGGGCTGGATGATCGAGGTCTGGCGGCGCCATCGGCGGCGCGATCTCGGCTTGCCCCGAATTTGATTCAATCGTGCCACGATGCGCACAACCTTGGCGGGTAAACCGCCTTCGCCGATAAATGCGAGGGCGCCATGCTGCGACGATTCTGGAACGATGAACGGGCGGCGATAACCGTCGACTGGGTGGTGCTGACCGCCGCTGTGCTGGGGCTTGCCCTGCTCGCGGTCGGCGGCGTTGCGACCGGGGTGATCGGTCTGGGAGAGCGGATCGCAAGCCGTGCGCCCGAGATCGGCCAGTCGCAGGACACGGCGCAGGACGCATGGAACCCCGCCCCCGATTTCGTCATGAACGCCCGGCGCTTGCCCATGAACCCGGATCACCCGACGCTCTGGGCGAACCCGTTCCACGCCCATTCCCTGCCGCCCGGCTTTCCCGAAATCGGCGGGCAGGAATTCACCATCCGGGGCGACGGCAACCCGCGCCTGCTGGTCGCCGGAGCCGACCCGCGCGTGATCCCCGGGCCCGACAACCCCCAGTTCGATACATCGAATTACGCGACGAGCGGGGTCGCCTACGGCGACGGCGGCTTTCACCGCCTGCTGATCGACACCCCGTCCCCGAACGAAAGCCACCGGGTGCAGATCGACGTGGGCGGCCAGACCATCGAATACCGCTTCGACAACACCCCTTACTGAGGGGAGGTCAGCGCGAAGCCGCCCCGGTCACCCATCCATCTTCAACGCATTGATGAACGCCTGCTGCGGGATCTCCACCTTGCCGAACTGGCGCATCTTCTTCTTGCCGGCCTTCTGCTTTTCCAGAAGCTTCTTCTTGCGCGTCACGTCGCCGCCATAACATTTGGCGGTCACGTCCTTGCGCATGGCCGAGAGCGTTTCGCGCGCGATCACCCGGCCGCCGATGGCGGCCTGAATGGGGATCTTGAACATGTGCCGGGGGATCAGTTCCTTGAGCTTTTCGCACATCATCCGCCCGCGCGCCTCGGCCCGGTCGCGGTGCACCATCATCGACAGCGCGTCCACCGGCTCCTCGTTCACCAGAACCGACATCTTGACCAGATTGTCCTGCCGATACCCCGTGATCTCGTAATCGAAGCTGGCATAGCCCTTGGTGACCGATTTCAGCCGGTCGTAGAAATCGAACACCACCTCGTTGAGCGGCAGGTCATAGACCACCATCGCCCGGCTGCCGGCATAGGTCAGTTCCTGCTGGATGCCGCGCCGGTCCTGGCAGAGCTTGAGCACATCGCCGAGGTAGTCGTCGGGCACGAGGATCGTGGCCTTGATGCGCGGTTCCTCGATATGGTCCACATGGGTCAGATCGGGCATGTCGGCGGGGTTGTGCAATTCCTGCACGCTGCCGTCGCGCATCCGGATGCGATAGACGACGCTGGGCGCCGTGGTGATCAGGTCGATGTCATGCTCGCGCTCCAGCCGGTCGCGCACCACCTCCAGATGCAGCAAGCCCAGAAAGCCGCAGCGAAAGCCGAAGCCCAGCGCGGCCGAGGTTTCCATCTCGTAGGTGAAGCTCGCATCGTTCAGCGCCAGTTTCTCGATCGCGTCGCGTAGATCCTCGAAATCGGCCGCATCCACCGGGAAAAGGCCGCAAAAGACCACCGGGACCGAGGGTTTGAAGCCGGGCAGGGCCTCGGTGCAGCCCTTCTTTTCATGGGTGATCGTGTCGCCCACGCGGGTGTCGCGCACCTGCTTGATCGAGGCCGTCAGCACCCCGATCTCGCCCGGACCCAGCTCGGCGATATCGACCATGGCGGGTTTGAGCACCGCCAGCCGGTCAATGCCATAGATCGCGCCGGTCTGCATCATCCGGATGCGGTCGCCCTTGCGGATGACGCCGTCCATCACCCGGATCAGCA
>SKUV01000124.1 GCA_007129775.1 Paracoccaceae bacterium
CAACCGAAGGCCCCGCCATGACCGACGACCCCGCCATGACCGACGACCCCGCCAGCCCACCCCAAAGCCCCCAAACCAGCCCCCGCCCCGCCCGGCGCCCCAATTTCTATGGCCGGACCCGGGGCAAGACGCTCAAGCCCAACCAGCGCCGGCGTCTGGCCGAGGATTTGCCCGCGCTGGTGCCCGCCGGCATCCGCCCCGGGGAAAACCCCGCCCGCCGCCCGGTGGAGGCGGCTGCGATCTCGGGCGGGGCGCCGCTGTGGCTGGAGGTGGGTTTCGGCGCGGGCGAGCATATGGTGCATCAGGCCGCACGCAACCCCGGCGTCAAGATCCTCGGCTGCGAGCCTTTCGTGAACGGCGTCGCGATGGCCCTGGGCAAGATCGCGGCGGCGGGGGTGGAGAATGTGCGCATCTATCCCGGCGATGTGCGCGACATTTTCGAGGTGCTGCCCGATGCCTGCATCGCGCGGGCCTTCCTGCTCTATCCCGACCCCTGGCCCAAGGCACGCCACCACCGCCGCCGCTTCGTCACGCCGCAATACCTCGCCCCGCTTGCCCGTGTGATGGCGCCGGGGGCGGAGTTTCGCGTGGCCAGCGACATCGCCGATTATATCCGCCAGACGCTGGAAGAGGTGCCTCCGGCGGGCTTTGCCTGCCTCACCCCGCATGAGGCGGAACAGCGGCAGCCATGGCCCGACTGGACCCGCACCCGCTACGAGGCCAAGGCCCTGCGCGAGGGCCGAACGCCGCGCTATGTGACCTTCCGGCGCGACTGAGCGCGCGCGGGCAGCGCGAGGGCAGAGGATGGCCGCGGTCAGCCGTCTTGCCGCGCTTTCTCCTCGGGCGGGCGCTGATCGAGCGCATGGCCGCTCGCCGGGCCGAGCAGGGGCTGGATCAGCATCCGGTCAAGCCAGAGATCGCGGCGGGTGCGGAATTGCTCGATGCCGATCTCCATACCCTCGTGGCCCCGGGCGGGCTGGGCGATATAGGTGCCCAGAAGCCGGTCCCACCATGGCAGGTTGAAGCCGTAGTTCGAATTCGTCTCGCGCGGGTCCACCGAGTGATGCACACGGTGCATGTCGGGCGTCACGACAATCCAGCGCAGCACCCGGTCCACCCGGCGCGGCAGCTTTACATTGGCGTGGTTGAAAAGCGCCGTCGCGTTCAGCACCACCTCGAACAGCAGCACCGCCACCGCGGGCGCGCCCAGTGCCGCCACCACCGCCAGCTTGATCGCCATCGACAAGAGGATTTCCAGCGGGTGAAACCGCAGACCCGTGGTCGTGTCGAACTCCAGATCGGCGTGGTGCATCCGGTGCAGCCGCCACAGCCCCGGCACGGCGTGAAACAGCACATGCTGCAGATAGATCACCAGGTCGAGCACCAGAAACGACACCAGCACCGCCACCCAGAACGGCACCTCCAGCGCGTTGAAAAGCCCCCAGCCGCGTTCTTCGGCCAGGAGCGCAAGCCCCACGGCAAGGATCGGAAAGCTCAGCCGCAGGATCACCGTGTCCAGCACCACCAGCGCGAGGTTGTTGGACCAGCGCAGCACGCGCGGGATCTCCCGGCGCCGGCGGGGCGCGGCGATTTCCCATGCCGCCATGGCCAGCAGCACGCCCAGAAAGGCGGCCAGCCGGATCGCGGGCTCGGCGGCAAGCAGGGTCTCGGGCATCGGCTCTCCATCCGGGGGCGTGTTGCCCCTGCCCGCGCGATATGGGCCGACCGGTCCGCCCGGTCAACCAGACCCGTCGCCGCAGGACCGGCCCGGCACGCCACCACGATCGGGCCATGACAATCGCGTGAAACCGGGGGCCGCGCGGGCCCGGTTCTGGAAAACCTGCGGGCAGTGACGTAACGCTTCGGCCTCGGGCGCGTATAGCCCTTTGCATCGCCGCCGCGCCCTCCCGCGCGACGGCCGGAGAAGGGGCCGGATGTGAAACGCCTGATCGTCTTTGCCGCGCTTGCGATCGTGATCGCCGGGCTCACCCTGTGGCTGCGGGGCCAGCCGCTCGACCTCGACAGCCTGCGCGCGGCGCTTTCCCGGATCGGCGAGACGCGCGACGCTCATCCCTTCGCCTTTTCGGCGGCGTTTTTCGCGGTCTATGTGGCGGTCACCGCGCTGTCGCTGCCGCTCGCGGTCTGGATGACGCTGGCGGCCGGCGCGCTTTTCGGCTTCTGGTGGGGGCTGGTGCTGGTCTCCTTCGCCTCCACGATCGGGGCGACGCTGGCCTTCCTTGCCGCACGTTTCCTGCTGCGCGACTGGGTGCGCGCGCGGATGGGCCCCCGGGCCGACACGATCGACCGGGGTTTGCGGCGCGACGGGCCGTTCTACCTTTTCACCCTGCGGCTGATCCCTATGGTGCCGTTCTTCGCGGTCAACCTGCTGATGGGGCTCACGCCCATGCCGGCGCTGACCTTCTTCGCCGTCAGTCAGGCGGGGATGCTGGCGGGCACGGCGGTCTATATCAACGCCGGCACGCAGCTTGCCGCGCTCGACAGTCTTGGCGGTATCCTTTCGCTGCCGCTTCTGCTTTCCTTCGCCCTGCTGGGCCTTTTTCCCTGGATCGCGCGCATGTTCCTGTCATTGCTGAAACGCCGCCGCGCCTATCGCCGCTGGACACGCCCGGCGCGGTTCGACCGCAACCTGATCGTGATCGGGGCGGGCGCCGCGGGCCTCGTGTCGGCCTATATCGCCGCCGCCACCAAGGCGAAGGTCACGCTGATCGAAGGGCACCGGATGGGCGGCGATTGCCTGAATTACGGCTGCGTGCCCTCCAAGGCGCTGATCGCCAGCGCGAGGCGCGCCCATCAGATGCGCCAGGCCGGCGATTACGGGCTGGCCGCGCAGGCGCCGCAGGTCGATTTCGCCGCCGTGCTGGAGCGGGTGCACCGGGTCATCGCCGATATCGCGCCCCATGACAGCGTCGAACGCTACACCGGGCTGGGGGTGGATGTGGTGCAGGGCCATGCCCGGCTGATCGACCCCTGGACGGTCGAGATCACCGCCGCCGACGGCGCCACGCAGCGGCTGACGGGCCGCGCCATCGTGCTGGCCACCGGTGCCACGCCCTTCGTGCCGCCGCTGCCGGGGCTGGAGGATGTGGGCTATCTGACCTCGGACACGATGTGGGAGGCGCTGCGCAGCCGTTCGGCCCCGCCGCGCCGGCTGGTGGTTCTGGGCGGCGGCCCCATCGGCTGCGAATTGTCGCAGGCCTTCGCCCGGCTGGGATCGGGCGTCACCCAGATCGAGATGGCCCCCCGCCTGATGATGCGCGAGGATTCCGATGCCGCCGACGCCGTGCGCGCGGCGCTGACCCGCGACGGGGTAGAGGTGCTGACCGGCCACGAGGCCCGCGCCTGCGGCATCACCGAGGGCGAGAAATGGATCGAGGTGGCGGCGCAGGGCACCACACGCCGTATCCCCTTCGACGATCTGATCGTTGCGGTGGGCCGCGCCGCGCGGCTGAAGGGCTACGGGCTGGAGGAGCTTGGCATCCCCACAGACCGGGCAATCGAGGCCAACGAATACCTGGAAACGCTCTATCCCAACATCCTCGCCGCGGGCGATGTGGCCGGGCCCTACCAGTTTACCCATACCGCCAGCCATCAGGCGTGGTTCGCCACCGTCAACGCGCTTTTCGGCACGTTCTGGCGGTTCCGCGCCGATTACCGCGTGATCCCCTGGGCCACCTTTACCGATCCGGAGGTGGCGCGCGTGGGCCTGTCCGAGGATGAGGCACGCGACCAGGGGATCGCCCATGAGGTGACGCGCTACGATCTGGGCGGGCTGGACCGCGCCATCGCCGACGGCTCCGCGTGCGGCTTCGTCAAGGTGCTGACCCCCCCGGGCAAGGACCGTATCCTCGGCGCCACCATCGTCGGACCCCATGCGGGCGATCTGATCGCCGAATTCGTTCTGGCGATGAAGCACGGGCTGGGGTTGGGCAAGGTGCTCGGGACGATCCATGTCTATCCGACACTGGCCGAGGCCAACAAATTCGCCGCAGGAAACTGGCGCCGGGCGCATGTGAACCCGCGCCTTCTGGCGCTGGTGGAGCGGCTTCACCGCTGGAGGCGCGGATGATCGATGCGGCGATCTTGCCGGTGCAGCGCGCGGCGCTCGCGCCGCCGGCGCGCTGGCTGGCCGCGCGCGGGGTCGGCGCGGATGCAATCACGATTGCCGGCTTTGGTGTGGGCCTTCTGGCCCTGCCGGCGCTGGCGGCGGGGTGGTATCTGCTGGCGCTGGGGCTGATCGGGCTCAACCGCCTTGCGGACGGGCTGGACGGCGCCGTGGCCCGCGCGAGCGGACAGGCCAGCGACCGGGGCGCGTTCCTCGATATCGCGCTCGATTTCGTCTTCTACGCGCTGGTGCCGCTGGGCTTTGCGCTGGCCGATCCGGCGCAGAACGCGCTGCCGGCGGCGGTGCTGATCGCGGGTTTCGTGGGCACGGGGTCATCCTTTCTGGCCTTCGCGGCGGTGGCCGCACGGCGCGGGGAGGCGAGCATCCGCTATCCCAACAAGGGTATCGCCTATCTCGGCGGGCTGACCGAGGGGTTCGAGACGATCGTCTTTTTCGTGCTGATCTGCCTCTTTCCCCAGTGGTTCGCGCCGCTGGCCTATGCCTTCGCCGCCGCCTGCGCGGTAACGACCGTAACGCGCTGGGTCGCCGGCTGGCAGGCGTTTTCCGACACCAGGGGCTGACGCCTGCCCGCACGCCGGA
>SKUV01000231.1 GCA_007129775.1 Paracoccaceae bacterium
CGTCGAGCATCTCGTTGCGGATGCGGATATTGGCGAAGGTGCCGCGCATCATCACCTCGTGGTTACCGCGACGCGAGCCGTAGGAGTTGAACTCGCGCACCGGAACCTGCCGTTCGACCAGATACCGCCCGGCCGGCGTGGTTTCGCGGAAGCTTCCGGCGGGGCTGATGTGGTCGGTGGTGATCATGTCGCCCAGCATCGCCAGAACCCGCGCCCCGCGCACATCGCTGATCGTGCCCGGCTCGCGCGCCATGCCCTGAAAATAGGGCGGGTTCTGCACATAGGTCGACGATGACGGCCAGTCATAGGTCAGGCTGTCCGGGGTCTCGACCCCCTGCCATTTCTCATCGCCCTTGAAGACATCGGCGTATTTTTTCTGGAAAGCCGCGCGCGTCACGGTCTTTTCAACCAGATCGGCGATTTCCTTGCTCGTGGGCCAGATGTCCTTGAGATAGACCGGCTGGCCGTCCTTGCCGGTGCCCAGAGGCTCGCGCGTCAGGTCGATATTCATATCGCCCGCGATCGCATAGGCCACCACCAGCGGCGGCGAGGCAAGGTAATTGGCGCGCACATCGGGCGAGATGCGCCCCTCGAAGTTGCGGTTGCCCGACAGCACCGAGGTCGCGATCAGGTCATTGTCGTTGATCGCCTTGGAGATTTCCGGCGCCAGCGGCCCGGAATTGCCGATGCAGGTGGTGCAGCCATAGCCCACGAGGTTGAAGCCGATGGCGTCCAGATCCTCCTGCAGGCCGGCAGCCTCCAGGTATTCCGACACCACCTGCGAGCCGGGCGCGAGCGAGGTCTTGACCCAGGGCTTGCGGGTCAGCCCCAGTTCGCGCGCCTTGCGCGCCAGAAGCCCCGCGCCGATCATCACATACGGGTTCGATGTGTTCGTGCAGGAGGTGATGGAGGCGATGACCACCGACCCGTCGTGCAGTTCGTAATCCTGCCCCTCGACCTTTGCGGTGGAGAAGCCGTCGAACTTGCCGGGCAGATCGGCCGGCGCCTCGCGGCCGCCTTCGGCTTTCCAGCTGGCTTTCACATCTGCCGGCACCTCGGGCAGCTTGCGCTCGCCGCGGATGTAATCGCCGAATACCTCGGCCGCGTTCTTCAGCGGCACGTGGTCCTGCGGGCGTTTGGGGCCCGAAATGGCGGGCTCGACCGTGCTCATGTCCAGTTCCAGCGTCGAGGTATAGACCGGCGCATAATCGGCATCGCGCCACAGGCCGTTGGCCTTGGCATAGGCTTCGACCAGCGCGATGCGGTCCTCTTCGCGGCCGGTCTGGCGCAGATAGCGCAGGGTCTCGTCGTCGATCGGGAAGAAGCCGCAGGTGGCGCCGTATTCCGGGGCCATGTTGGCGATTGTGGCGCGGTCCGCGAGCGGCATGTGATCCAGCCCGTCGCCGTAGAATTCCACAAACTTGCTGACCACCCCGTGGGCGCGCAGCATCTGCACCACCTTCAGCACCAGATCGGTGGCGGTGACGCCTTCCTTCAGCGCACCGGTGACCTTGAAGCCCACAACCTCGGGGATCAGCATGGAGATCGGCTGTCCCAGCATCGCGGCCTCTGCCTCGATCCCGCCGACGCCCCAGCCCAGCACAGCGAGGCCGTTGACCATGGTGGTGTGGCTGTCGGTGCCCACCAGCGTGTCCGGGTAGGCCACCGCCTCGCCGTTCTGGTCGGTATCGGTCCAGACGGTCTGCGACAGGTATTCGAGGTTCACCTGATGGCAGATGCCCGTGCCCGGCGGCACCACGCGGAAGTTGTTGAACGCCTTCTGCCCCCATTTCAGGAAGGTGTAGCGCTCGATATTGCGCTCGTATTCGCGATCCACGTTAAGCTGGAAGGCGCGCGGATTGCCGAATTCGTCGATCATCACCGAATGGTCGATCACCAGATCGACGGGGTTGAGCGGGTTGATCTTTTGCGCGTCGCCGCCCAGCGCCACGATCCCGTCACGCATCGCCGCGAGATCCACCACCGCCGGCACGCCGGTGAAATCCTGCATCAGGACCCGGGCCGGGCGATAGGCGATCTCGCGCGGGTTCTTGCCGCCGTTGGCCGCCCATTCGGCGAAAGCGCGGATGTCATCGGTGCTGACGGTCTTGCCGTCCTCGAAGCGCAGCATGTTCTCGAGCACGACCTTAAGCGCTGCCGGCAGGCGCGAGAAATCGCCCAGCCCGGCCTCTTGCGCGGCGGGGATCGAATAATAGGCGACGCTGGCGCCGCCGGCCTTGAGCGTGCGGCGCGTGCCTGCGGTATCTTGTCCGACGATAATGGTCATTGAACGGGCCTCCCTCTGGAAACGGGGCTGTTTACGCCCTGCACATGCCCCATCCGGGGAAACCGTTCAAGGGGTTCGGCGCAAATATGTATACCGTTGTGCACAGATTCTCGGGGCTTGCCGTCCCCCTCCCAGGTGACGATGTTCGCAAGGCGCGGCTCGCAATTCGTTGATTGGTCAAGCTGTGGGCCGGAAACTAAACCGCTAGTGGCGCCTGTCCGGTGCGATGCGGATGAAGGGGGTCAGATGGTCTGTCGCTTGATGGGGGCGCTGCTCGCCGGGGCCGTCATGGCCGGGGCTGCATTGGCGGAAGATGCGGAGGATCCGGCCGCTTCCGCCACCGCCGAGGCCGGCGTGGTGCTGGAGCTTTACACCTCGCAAGGATGCATCGCCTGCCCGCCGGTGGAGGCGCTTTTCGCCACCCTAGCCGACCGTAGCGACGTGATCGCGCTGGCGCTGCATGTGGATTACTGGGATTACATCGGCTGGCGTGACCGTTTCGCCCAGCCGGCTTTCACGGACCGGCAGAAAAACTATGCCCGAAGGTCGGGCAGTTCCACCGTCTACACGCCGCAGATGATCATCGGCGGTATCGACCGGGTCCAGGGTTTTCGCCCGATGGCCGTGCAGGACCTGCTCGCCAAGCACAGCGCGCGCGGTCCGCAAGTGAACATGACGGTCGAGATCGTCGCCGGCCAGTTGACGGTACAGGCCATGGCTGATCCGCCGCTCGGCCATGAAGTGTCGGTGCAACTCGTTCGCTACCGCCCCTACGAGCGTATGCGGATCAGCTCGGGCGAGAACGCGGGTCACGAAAGCACATATCGCAACATCGTCACCGCGTGGATCGAAATCGCGCGCTGGGATGGCGCCGGAACCGCGACTTTCCACCGCGCCGTCGACGGAGATGCGCCCGTGGTCGTGATCCTGCAACAGGCCGATCACGGCCCGATCCTCGGGGCGATGCGCCTGCGCTGATCCGCAGCGCGCCGCCGGCTGCACCTGCTGCTGACCCCGAACAGCCACCCGCGCCCGACGGCACGGGCGTGCCGCTGCTTGTGCCCCGGCGGGCGGCAGTCTATCACCCGACCCAAAACACGCCCCCCGAAAGCGCCCCGCCAGCGAAAGGCCGCCGCCCATGATCCCCCGCTATTCCCGCCCCGAAATGGTCGCCATCTGGTCGCCCGAAACGAAATTCCGGATCTGGTTCGAGATCGAGGCCCATGCCTGTGACGCGCAGGCCGCGCTGGGGGTGATCCCCGCCGAGAACGCCGCCGCGGTCTGGAAGGCGAAGGACGCCACCTTCGACGTGGCCCGCATCGACGAGATCGAAGCGGTCACGAAACACGATGTCATCGCCTTTCTCACCCATCTGGGCGAGATCATTGGCCCGGAGGAGGCGCGTTTTGTCCATCAGGGCATGACCTCTTCGGACGTGCTGGACACCACGCTGAATATCCAGCTCGTGCGCGCCGCAGATATCCTTCTGGCCGATCTCGACGCCCTGCTCGCGGCCCTGAGGCGCCGCGCGATGGAGCACAAGTTCACCATCCGGATCGGTCGCAGCCACGGCATCCATGCCGAGCCGACGACCATGGGCCTGACCTTCGCCCGCTTCTATGCCGAAATGGCCCGCAACCGCGCCCGGCTCGCCGCCGCCCGGGCCGAGGTCGCCACCGGCGCGATCTCTGGCGCTGTCGGCACCTTCGCCAATATCGACCCGTCGGTGGAGGCCCATGTCTGCGACAAGCTCGGCCTGACGCCGGAGCCGATCAGCACGCAGGTCATCCCCCGCGACCGCCATGCGATGTTCTTTGCGACGCTGGGCGTGATCGCCTCCAGCATCGAGAATATCGCCATCGAGATCCGCCACATGCAGCGGACCGAGGTGCTGGAGGCAGAGGAGTTCTTTTCAAAGGGGCAGAAGGGCTCCAGCGCCATGCCCCACAAGCGCAACCCGGTGCTGACGGAAAACCTCACGGGCCTTGCGCGGCTGGTGCGTGGCATGGTTACGCCGGCCCTGGAAAACGTGGCGCTGTGGCACGAGCGCGACATCTCGCATTCTTCGGTGGAGCGGATGATCGGCCCGGATGCCACCGTCACGCTCGATTTCGCGCTTGCGCGGCTGACCGGCGTGATCGACAAACTCGTGGTCTATCCCGACACCATGCTGGCCAACCTCAACCGTTTTCGCGGCCTGATCCATTCGCAGCGGGTGATGCTGGCGCTGACGCAAAAGGGCGTCAGCCGCGAGGATGCCTATGCGCTGGTGCAGCGCAACGCGATGAAGGTCTGGGAGGAGGGGCGCGATTTTCAGGAGGAAATGACCGCGGATGGCGATGTCCGCGCCGTGATGAGCGCCGAAGAGATCGCAGCGAATTTCGACCTCGAGCATCACACACGGCATGTGGAGACGATTTTCGCCCGGGTTTTCGGCGCGGAGTGACCGGAATCGCGGCGTCAGCCTGCGACAAAACGTGCCAGATCGGGGCATAATGCGCAAGAATCGGCCCATCACTGCGCAAGAAACTTGCCAGACGGCTGCGGATACTATGTCCTGAGAAGTGTCAACATCGGGAGAGACGCGATGAAATTGAAGACAACCTTTGCCGCTATCGCCCTTGCCTTCGCGCCCAGCTTTGCCCTTGCGATGGACGGCTGTTCGATGGACCGCACCAGCACCGTCGCGCAATGCGAGGCGGGGCAGGTCTGGGACGATACCTCGGGCACCTGCATCACGCCGGTCACGGGCTGAGCCGGTCACCCTTGCGGCCAATTCAAGTGGTCGGATTGCGCCGTCCTTCGGGGCGGCGTTTTCTTGTGATCGTCCCGGCACCTGCCAGCTGGCCTTAACCCCGCCTTAAGCTGGTGTTGCGAGGCTCGCGGGCAGAGATGACCAGCTCGGGGGCACGGGATGAACGAACGGGCGGTGGCGGGGGCCGGCCTGGCCACGCCGGGCGAGGGCCGGTCGGCCGTGCAAGGTGTGGCTGAACTTCTGGACGGGCCGCGCGGGCGCACCCCGCGGATGCGCCCGGCGCTGAAAGGCCGGCAGAAGGCCGCGATCATCGTGCGGCTCTTGCTGGCCGATGGCGCGCAACTTCCGCTTTCGTCGCTGCCCGAACATCTGCAGGCCGCCCTGACCGAGCAGATGGGCTCCATGCGGTTGGTTGACCGCGAGACCATGCGCGCCGTGGTGGCGGAATTCCAGGACGAACTCGAATCGGTCGGCCTGTCGTTTCCCGGGGGGATCGACGGCGCGATCAGCATGCTTGACGGCCATATCAGCACCACGGCGGCAAGCCGTCTGCGCCGACTCGCCAGCGCCTCGGGAAAGGCCGATCCATGGGAACGGGTGGCCGGCCATGATGGCGAGCGGCTGTTGCCCGTGCTGCAGGAGGAAAGCGCCGAGGTCGGCGCCGTCATGCTTTCTAAGCTCAGCGTGGACCGGGCCGCGGCGCTTCTGGAAAAGCTGCCGGGAGAGCGGGCGCGCCGGCTCACGCAGGCGATGTCGCGCACAGCGCGCGTCGATCCGGAAACCGTGCGGCGCATCGGGTTGGCGCTGGCCGCGCAGCTGGAATCGCTGCCGCCCCGGGCTTTCGAGACCGGGCCGGTGGAACGGGTGGGCGCGATCCTCAACTCCGCCCCCGCCACGACGCGCGACAGCGTGCTGGAGGGGCTGCGTGAAAGCGATCCGGATTTCGCCGAACAGGTGCGCCGCGCGATCTTCACCTTCGCCCATATCCCCGGCCGGGTGCCGCCCCGTGCGGTGCCGCTGGTGCTGCGCGCCGTCGCGCAGGACCGACTTCTTGCCGCGCTGGTCGCGGCCGGTGCCGCCGGCGGAGCCGAAGCGGCGAGCGCGGAATTCCTGCTGGCCAATATCTCGCAGCGCATGGCCGACGCCCTGCGCGAAGGGATGGCAGAGGCCGGCCCGGTGGACCCCCGCGCCGGCGAAGAGGCGATGGCCGCCGTCATCGCCGCCATTCGCGAACTGGAGGGCGAGGGCACGCTCACGCTGCTGCCGCCCGATGCCGGCGCCCCGGTGGATGCGCCGCCCGCCGCTGTCGCCTGACCGGCCCACGGGCGGTGCCGAAAGGCGGTTGTTCGCCGCGCGCGTCAATCCTCCGGGCAGGTGGCGGGCAGGTGGTGGGCAGGTGGCGCCCGCGCACCCGCCGCGTGGCCGTGCCCGCGCGCAGGAAAGCGAAGGCGACCGCGCCAGACGCGGCCGCGAACCGCGCATGATCCCGACCATCTCCGACAAGGCCCGATCTGAGCCGTGTCTTCCAGAGCGGGCCGCCCTGACAGGCGGTGCGGCCCGGCGCCAGAGGGCTGCATCGTGGCGCGCCGGATGGCGCGGCAAGAGGCGCGGACGCCGCGCATGATCGCCACGCGGCAGCTTTGCCGCATCGTATCGTTTCCGGGCCGGAGCCCACGCCGCGGGCCGGGCGCTTGTGTCACCGCGCGCCGGGCGCTATGCCTTCGCGGCGCCTTCCCGCCCCGGCGCAGGTCCTGCTGGCCGGGGGGCTCGGGGCGCATCCCGCGACTGGCTGGCCGGAAGACGACACCGATGAAAGCGCGCAGAAAGCTGGCCCGGGACTACGTGGTCAACCTGTTCCTGAACCTGCTTTTCGGGATCGGGATGCGCCTGCCCTATGCATGGCGGGTGCGCGGGATGGGCTGGATCGCGGCCCGGGTCTTCGCCCCGCTGGTGGGGTATCGCAAGCGCATCCGCGACAACCTCGCCCTCGTCTGCCCCGACCTGCCCGCGGCCGAGGTCGCGCGCATCGTCCGCGAGGTGCCCGACAATGCCACCCGCACGCTGGTCGAGATATTCTCGGGCGATGAATTCCTGAATCACGCGGCCCGCGCCCCCGTCACCGGGGCCGAATGGCTGGACCAGATCGAGGCGGCGCAGGCCGAAGGGCGGCCGGTGATGCTCGTCTCGGGCCATTTCGGAAATTACGACGTGGCGCGCGGCTTCTTCGCCCGGCGCGGGCACCGGGTCGGCGGGCTCTACAATCCGATGAGCAACCCCTATTTCAACGACCGCTATGTGGCCGCGATCTCGCGCATTTCGCAGCCGGTGTTTCCGCGCGGGCGCCACGGCATGGGCCAGATGCTGCGTTTCCTGCGCGATGGCGGGATGCTGGGCATCCTGATCGATCAGCACATGCCCCGCGGCGCGCCGCTGCGGTTTTTCGGGCGGCGCGCGCTGACCGCGCTGTCGGCGGCGGAAATGGCCTTGAAATACAACGCCCTCGTCGTGCCGGTCTATGGGCGGCGCCTGCCCGACGGGCTGAATTTCGAACTGATCATCGAGGCGCCGGTGCCCCATGGCACGCCCGAAGAGATGACGCAGGCGCTCAACGATTCGCTGGAGGCCCGGATCCGGGAGGACATGGCGCAATGGCTGTGGATTCACCGGCGCTGGCGCGGCCAGTCGCCCGAAAGCGCCGACTGATTGGCGGGGCGCGAGCGGCGCGTCAGCCGCCGGTGTGGCTCATGTGGCGCGAGACCTGCCCGTCCACCTTCTGGCGGGAATAGTCGAAATCATGCCCCTTGGGCTTGCGCGCGATTGCCGCGCGAATCGCCTGTTCCAGAAGCGCGTCGTCGGGGCTGGCGCGCAGCGGGGCGCGCAGATCGGCCATGTCTTCCTGCCCCAGACACATGTAAAGCTCGCCCGTGCAGGTCAGTCGGACGCGGTTGCAGCTTTCGCAGAAATTGTGCGTGAGCGGTGTGATGAAGCCGATCTTCTGCCCGGTTTCCTCCAGCCGGACGTAACGCGCCGGCCCGCCGGTGCGTTCGCTCAGGTCGGTCAGGGTGAAGCGTTCGGCCAGGCGCGCGCGCAGGTCGCGCAGGGGCCAGTATTGGTCCAGCCGGTCTTCGTTGCCCAGATCGCCCATGGGCATGACCTCGATCCAGGTCAGGTCCATGTCGCGGGCGGCGCACCATTCCTGCAGGGTGAACAACTCGTCCTCGTTGAACCCCTTGAGCGCCACGGCATTGATCTTGACGCGCAGCCCGGCCCGTTGCGCCGCGTCGATCCCGTCGAGCACCTGCGCCAGCCGGCCCCAGCGGGTCACGCGCGCGAATTTGTCCTCGTCCAGCGTGTCGAGCGAGACATTGATGCGCCGCACCCCGCAGGCGACCAGTTCATCGGCGAACCGCCGCAATTGCGAGCCGTTGGTCGTCAGCGTCAGTTCGCGCAGCGCGCCGCTGTCCAGATGGCGGGACATCCCGCGGAAGAAGGTGAGGATATCGCGCCGCACCAGCGGCTCGCCCCCGGTGATCCGCAGCTTTTCCACACCAAGCCGTATGAAGGTGGAGCACATCCGGTCCAGCTCCTCCAGCGTCAGAAGCTCTTTCTTCGGCAGGAAGGTCATGTTTTCGGCCATGCAATAGACACAGCGGAAATCGCACCGGTCGGTCACGGAGACCCGGAGATAGCTGATCGGGCGGGCGAAAGGGTCGATAAGGGGCGCGGTCATGGTCACAATCTAGACACGGGCTTGTGCGGCGGCAAGGCCGGTTCCGCGTTGATGCGGGCCCGGCGCCGGCCTATGCTGCGGTGCATGACACGCGGGTTCGGTATAGGCGGGGCGCTGGCCCTTGTTGCGCTTCTGGCGGCCTGTTCCACGGGACCGCTGGCGCCGCAGTCCACTGTCACGGCGCTGGAGGCCGGGCCGGAGACCCCGCGCCCCGCAGCCCGACCGGGCGGCACCAGCACGGCGGCCCGCATCGTGCCGCAGGGGGTGCGCACGGCCGATGCCTTCGACACCACCACACAGGCCGAGCGGGTGGCGGCGCTGGCCCCGCCGGCGCGACAGGGCCGCGATCTGGGCACGACCATTGCCTCGCTCGGTGCGCCGGGGGAGCCGGGTTTCTGGCTGCGCACACCGCTGGTCAGCGCGCCGGTGCAGGGACGGGTGAGCCACGCGCCCAGCGGGGCCTCGCTCGCGGTGGAATTACGGCCCAGCGGCGGCGCGCAAGGTTCCGGCAGCCAGTTGTCTCTGCCGGCCTTCCGGGCGATGGACCTGCCGCTGACAAGCCTGCCCGAATTGCGCGTCACGACGGACTGAGCTTCCCCGCTCAACCCTCAGCGGTTTCGGGCAGGTATTTCGACGCCTCGCGCCGGGCAAAGGGTTTCATCGCTCTACCATGCTCGACCAGAAAGGCGCGCACCCGCGCCGGGTCGCGTTTGGACAGGTCGCGCAGCCACCATGCGACGGCCTTCTGGATGAACCATTCCGGATCGGCGACATAGCCAGCCGCCCAGCCCAGCACCCGTTCGCGCGCCGCAAGCTCCGCGCGGTCGGGGTGTTTCAGCCGGGTCCACGGCAGGGTGATCACCAGCGCCGCGCGGCGCGTCCACAACGCGTGCGCTCCGGTCCAGCCTTCCACCTCATCCAGCCTCGCAGGCCGGGCCACCACCCGTTTCTGCCCCGCCATCATCGCGTGATCGGCAATGGCCCAACTGTCGAAATCGGGCACCCAGCCCGCGATCAACGCCCAGACCGCCCCGTCGTCGCGGATGCGCGCCTGTGTCAGGAGCTTGGCCGCGGCGATGCGGGCCTCGTAAATGTCGGTCTGCCAGAGCGCCTGCGCCAGGTCCACGCGCGCCGGCAGATCAAGTGCGCGGCGCCAGTCCCGCGTCATCGTGTCGAGCACGCCGTTGGGCACGCCCAGATAGCGCCGCGGCATCTTGTGATAGGCCGCCATCCCCTCCGCCCGACCGGGCTCCGCCGCTGCCGTCATCGCGGCAAGCGCGGCCTCGGGCATCATTCCACCGTTACCGATTTCGCGAGGTTGCGCGGCTGGTCCACATCGGTCCCCTTGGCCACCGCCGCGTGATAGGCCAGCAGCTGCGCCGGCACCGCATAGACGATGGGCGCGATCAGATCGGGGACCTCGGGCATGGCCAGCGATTGCCAGACCTCGCCCCCCGCCTCCGCCAGCCCGGCGCTGTCCGAGATCAGCAGAACCCGGCCGTGCCGCGCGATCACCTCCTGCATGTTCGACACGGTCTTGCCGAAAAGCCCGTCCCGGAGTGCCAGAACCACCACCGGCACATGCTGGTCGATCAGCGCGATGGGGCCGTGCTTCAATTCGCCCGCAGCATAGCCCTCGGCGTGGATATAGCTGATTTCCTTGAGCTTCAGCGCCCCCTCCAGCGCCAGCGGGTATAGCGGCCCGCGGCCCAGAAAGAGCACGTCGCGCGCCTCGGCCAGCTCGGCGGCGGCGCGCTGGATCGGCTCGTCGAGCGACATCGCCGCATGCATCAGCCCCGGCAGGGCCCGCAGCGCCTGCAGATGGCCCGCCAGCGCCTCGGGTGTGATCCGCCCGCGATCCAGCCCGGCCCGCAGCGCCAGCAGCGCCAGCACCAGAAGCTGCGCGGTAAAGGCCTTTGTGGAGGCCACGCCGATCTCGGCCCCTGCGCGGATCGGCAGGGCCACGTCGCTTTCCCGCGCGATGCTGGAGGTCGGCACATTGACGACCGAGACCACCTGCGCCACCCGCTCCTGCACGTGGCGCAGCGCGGCGAGCGTGTCGGCGGTTTCGCCCGACTGGCTGACGAAGACCGCCACGCCCGCCGGCGACAGCGGCGCGTCGCGATAGCGGAATTCCGAGGCGATATCGGTCTCGCACGGAAGCCCCGCCAGCGATTCGAACCAGTATTTCGCCACCTGGCAGGCGTAATGCGCCGTGCCGCAGGCCACCAGCGTCAGCCGGTCGCAGGCGGTGAAATCCACCGCCTCGGGCAGGACGATGCCGCCTTCGGCCTCGGGCAGGTAATGGGCCAGCGCATCGGCCAGCACGCGGGGCTGTTCGGCGATTTCCTTGGCCATGAAATGCTTGAAGCCGGCCTTTTCGACCCGCGTCGCCTCGACCTCGATCCGGGCCAGCGGCCGGTTGGCACGGCGGCCGGAGGCGTCGAAAATCTCGGCGCCGGCGCGGGTGATCCGGGCGCGGTCGCCCTCTTCGAGATAGGTGATCCGGTCGGTCAGCGGGGCGAGCGCGATAGCGTCGGAGCCCAGATACATCTCGCCCTCACCCTGCCCTATGGCAAGCGGAGAGCCCTTGCGCGCGGCGATCATCAGATTGTCTTCGCCCTCGAACAGGAAGGCCAGTGCAAAGGCGCCCTCCAGTTGTGACAGCGTCGCCTCCACCGCCTCCATCGGGCCGAGACCCCGGCCAAGGTGCCGCTCGGCCAGCAGCGCGATCACCTCGGTATCGGTTTCCGATGCGCCGGTGATGCGGTCGGCGCGCAACTCGGCGCGCAGTCTGCGGAAATTCTCGATGATCCCGTTGTGGACCACGGCCACGCGGCCGGCGCGATGGGGATGGGCATTGGCCACGCTGGGCGCGCCATGGGTGGCCCAGCGGGTGTGGCCAATGCCTGCGCGCCCGGGCAGCGGCGCGTGCACCAGCAGGTCCGACAGGTTGACCAGCTTGCCCACCGCACGCCGCCGGTCGAGCTGGCCGCCGTTCACCGTGGCGATGCCGGCGCTGTCATAACCGCGGTATTCCAGCCGGCGCAGCGTTTCGAGGATGACGGGGGCCACCTCGTTGCGGCCGAGGATGCCGACGATGCCGCACATCAGCCCGCACTCCGCCCGCGGGCCGCGCGCAGCCGCTCTAGCAGGCGCAGCGCGAGCCCCGGCTTGGTCACCTGCCGCGCCCGCGCGATGGCGAGCGCCCCGTCCGGGACATCGGCGGTCACGACCGAGCCGCTGCCCGTCATCGCATCCGCACCCAGCCGGACCGGTGCCACCAGCATCGTGTTGGACCCGACGAAGGCATTCGCGCCGATCTCGGTCCGGTGCTTGGAGACGCCGTCATAATTGCAGGTGATCGTGCCGGCGCCGATATTGGCGCCCTCGCCCACATGGGCATCGCCGATATAGGACAGGTGGTTGATCTTCGCGCCCTCGTCCAGCACCGCGTTCTTGATCTCCACGAAATTGCCCACGCGAGCGTGTTCGGCGATCTCGGCCCCCGGGCGCAGCCGGGCGAAGGGGCCGATGATCGCGCCGCGGCTGATATGGCAGCCCTCCAGATGGCAAAAGGCGCGCACTTCGGCGCCGGTCTCGATTGTGACACCGGGGCCGAAGACCACATTCGGGCCGATCACCGCATCGCGCCCGATCCATGTGTCCAGCGCGAAAAAAATCGTCTCGGGCGCGATCAGCGTGGCGCCACCGTCCAGCGCCTCGGCCCGGGCGCGAGCCTGAAAGGTGGCCTCGGCCGCGGCCAGTTCGGCGCGGGTGTTTATCCCGAGGGTCTCGGCCTCGTTGCAGCGCACGACCCCGGCAGAAAGCCCCTCGGCCCGGGCAATCGCCACGATGTCGGTCAGGTAGTATTCGCCCTTGGCATTGGCGTTGCCCACCGCCGCTGCGAGCCGCATCAGCACGGCCGCATCGGCGCAGACAACGCCGGAATTGCACAGCCGTATCGCGAGCTCCTCGTCGGTCGCGTCGCGCGCCTCGACGATCCGCTCCAGCATGTCGTCGGCCATGACAAGACGGCCGTAAAGGCCGGGGTCGGCGGCCTCGAACCCCAGCACGACGATATCGTGGCGCGTGCGGGCGTCGGCCATGGCGCGCAGGGTCTCGGGGCGGATGAAGGGGGTGTCGGCATAAAGCACGATCGCATCGCCCGAAAAGCCCTCGAGCCGGGGCGCGGCGGTCAAGACCGCATGGGCGGTGCCAAGCTGCTCTGTCTGTTCGGCGATGGCGGCTTCGGGCAGAAAACCGGTGACAGCGCGCGCCACCGCCGCGCCGCCGTGCCCGGTGACGACGACGCAGGCGGACGGCTCCAGCGCCAGCCCCGCCTGCAGCGCGTGATGCACGAGCGGTGCGCCGCCGAGGCGGTGCAGCACCTTCGGGATGTCTGAATTCATCCGGCTGCCCTGACCGGCGGCGAGGACAATGAGCGCAATTGACATGCTCTACCTTTCGGATCGGGGCGGCCGTTATCGTATGCGCCCGTTTTAGCGAAGGCGCCGCGCTCTGCAAGCGGCGTTCCGGACGACATGCGGAAAGTTGCTGTCGTATTCCCGGAGGGCGGGTGATTCTGCGCTGCAGCGTGCGGCGCCATCGGCATGTGCGCTTTGATCAGTGTCAAACGCTCTGGCCCTGTCGGAGGCCCTGTCGGAGGCCCTGTCGGACCGGGGGGCCGGATGCGCGGCCCCCCGCAGCGTCGCTCTTTTCTGCCCTGCGGCGCTGCGTTCGGTTGACCCTGTCGGGGCGCGCGAGTATCTGTGCCGAAAGGGAACGCGCGACAACGCGCCAGAGAAAGGGCCGCGAGTGGAAACGCTGCTGAGCAATTACCTCCCCATCCTGATCTTCCTCGGGCTGGCCGTGGCGCTCGGGCTGGTGCTGCTGCTGTCGGCGATCGTGATCGCCGTGCGCAACCCGGACCCGGAGAAGGTTTCGGCCTATGAATGCGGCTTCAACGCTTTCGACGATGCGCGGATGAAATTCGACGTGCGGTTCTACCTCGTCGCCATCCTGTTCATCATCTTCGATCTGGAGGTCGCGTTCCTGTTTCCCTGGGCGGTCGCCTTTGGCGAAATCTCGATGCTCGGCTTCTGGTCGATGATGTTGTTCCTGCTCGTGCTGACGGTGGGCTTTGCCTATGAGTGGAAGAAGGGGGCGCTCGAATGGGAGTGATGACAGGTGCCAACACCGCAGGCCCCGATCGCGAGGTCGCGACCCAGACCCTGAACCGCGAGTTGCAGGACAAGGGCTTTCTTCTGACAGCGACCGAGGATGTGATCAACTGGGCGCGCAACGGCTCGCTGCACTGGATGACCTTCGGCCTCGCCTGCTGCGCGGTCGAGATGATGCACACCGCCATGCCGCGCTATGACATGGAGCGCTTCGGCACCGCGCCGCGCGCAAGCCCGCGCCAGTCGGACCTGATGATCGTCGCCGGCACGCTCACCAACAAGATGGCGCCCGCTCTGCGCAAGGTCTATGACCAGATGCCCGAGCCGCGCTACGTGATCTCCATGGGCTCCTGCGCCAACGGGGGCGGCTATTACCATTACAGCTATTCGGTGGTGCGCGGCTGCGACCGGATCGTGCCGGTGGACATCTACGTGCCCGGCTGCCCGCCTACGGCCGAGGCGCTGCTTTACGGCATCCTGCAGTTGCAGCGCAAGATTCGCCGCACCGGCACGCTGGTCCGGTAAGGAGAGCGCCCATGTCCGAAGCCCTGCAGGAACTGGCCGAGCATATCGCGCATCGCCGTCCGGAACCCTATGTCGCCCACCATATCGCCCATGGCGAACTGACCGTGGAGGTGACCTTGAGCGGGGTGGTGGATTTCATCCGCTTCCTGCGCGCGGACGAGGCCTGCAACTTCACCACGCTGGTCGACATCACCGCCATCGACCACCCGGAGCGCGCGCGGCGCTTCGATGTGGTCTATCACTTCCTGTCGATGTGGCGGAATCATCGCATCCGGCTCAAGGTCGCCGTGCGCGAAGACGAGATGGTACCTACGATCTCCGATCTGCACCCCTCCGCCAACTGGTTCGAGCGCGAGGTCTTCGACATGTTCGGCATTCTTTTCGCCGGCCATCCGGACTTGCGCCGCATCCTGACCGATTACGGCTTTCGCGGCCATCCGCTGCGCAAGGATTTTCCCACCACCGGCTACACCGAGGTGCGCTACGACGAGGTGCGCAAGCGCGTTGTCTACGAGCCGGTGAAGCTGGTGCAGGAATACCGGCAATTCGATTTCATGTCGCCCTGGGAAGGAGCCGAATACATCCTGCCGGGTGACGACAAGGCCGATGGCAAGGCCGGCGACAAGCCCGCGGGCGCGGCCTGACATGGCCGGGCCGGGCACAGACAGGCCCGCCCTGATGTTCGGGTTGGGGGCCACGCGGGCCGGCACAAGCTGGCTCAGCCGGTATCTGACCGATCACCCCGATTGCCACATGCGAGAGATCAAGGAAGCCCATTACTTCGACACGCTGGATCGCGGTAATTTCAACTGGCGCATCAAGCAGCTGGAGGCGCATCGCAACCGCCTGGTCGCCCGGCGCGAGGGCACCGACGATCCCGCCCGCCGCGCCCGCATCGGGCGCAACATCGCCGCCCATGACGAATTGATCGCCATCTTCGCGGCCAGGCGCGCGGATCACGACGCCTATCTGGCCTATCTGCACGCCAATGCTGGCGATGCCCGTGTGGTGGGCGAGATCACGCCCGCCTACGCCCTGCTCGATGCCGACTGGCTGCGGCTGATGCGCGGCCTCGCGCCGGTGGTGCGTTTCGTCTACATCCTGCGCGAACCGGTGGCGCGGCTCTGGTCCAACATCCGCCAGACCCTGCCCTCGCGCCCCGGCGCCAAGTCCGACCCGGAAGGCACGGCGCTTGCGATGTTCGACGCATGGCTGCGCGGCGAGGAGCGCGAGATCGACCTGCGCTGCGATTATGCAGCCGCGCTCGACCGGATCACGCAGGCCATCCCGGAGCAGGAGCGGCTGCTGCTTTACTACGAGCATCTGTTCACCTCCGAGACGGTGGCGCGGATCTGCGCCTTTCTGGGCATCCGGCCGATGCCCGCCGATACGGAGACCCGCGTCTTCGCGGCCGAATCTATCGCGCTCGATCCCGCGCGGCTGCGCGCGGCGCGCGACCGACTTGCGCCGCAATATTCCCATGTCCGCGACAGGCTCGGCAACTTGCCGCCGGCCTGGACGGCCCGGCTGAACGAGGTTTGAGATGATGGACGGCAGCCCCCGGCAGGACACGCTGACCAATGAACAGCGCATCCGCAACTTCAATCTGA
>SKUV01000348.1 GCA_007129775.1 Paracoccaceae bacterium
ACCGCAGCACCTCGCCGAACGCGGCCTCGGCGCTGTCATTCCAGTGCCAGGTGTCGTCGAACGCCTCGATCTGCGCCGCACTCTCCTGCCCCGACGGCCCCTTGAACAGCACGTTGTAGCTGGCGTTCGAGTTGAAGGGCGGGTCGAGATAGATCAGGTCCACGCTTTCATCGGCGATGGACTCGCGCAGCACCGCCAGGTTGTCGCCGTAATAAAGGTGATTGCCCATGCCGCCCTCGTTTCCCCGCCAGCTTGCGGGGCGAAGGTTAACCGATGGTTGCGGACCGGGCCAGTGGCAGAAAGCTCAGCCGATCGCGGCGAGAGGGGCGCGCACGTCGAGACCCTGCATGTTCAGGAAATGCAGCATGTCGATGCAAATCCAGTTCTCGGCCAGCTTGTCGCCCTCGCGCATGCCGGCACGGGGGCTAATCCTGCACGGCTGCACTCATATTCTGCGTCGTCCCACCCCATACAGTGTTTGGCGGTCGAATACTGCAAATTGTGGCGGTATTCGGGCGGGCAGCGAGATATGGGATAGTCTCAAGTTCCATACCCGAGGATGCGCGCGGTTTTCCTTTGCCGCTCGGCGCGCTATCTTGGCTTCCAGACATCGCGCGCGCCAGCAGTCGCTCCGCGCCTCTCCACCCGAAGGCTTTCCCCATGGTCCGCAATCCGCTGCGGTATTTCGAACGGCTTGTTGATCCCTACACGCCCTATGTCGAGACCCACGAAGCCCCGCGCCGGATGTGGCCCTTCATGCGGCAATACATGGGGCCGTTCCGCAAGGTATTCTGGGCGGCGGGTATCATGGCGGTGGTCACCGCGTCGGTCGAGATCGCGCTGATCTGGTATATGGGCCGGGTCGTGGATGTGCTGACCGAAGGCGGGCGCGACAGCCTGTGGCCGGATTATGGGCTGGAACTGGTGCTGGCGTCGCTGTTTCTGCTGCTGCTGCGGCCGATGCTGCAGGGCTTCAGCGTGGCGCTTCTGAACAATGCGATCATGCCGAATATCGGCACGATCATCCGCTGGCGCGCGCACCGCCGGGTGCTGCGCCAATCGGTGGGATGGTTCGAGAATGATTTCGCAGGCCGCATCGCCAACCGCATCATGCAGACCCCGCCGGCGGCGGGCGAGGCGGTGTTTCAGGTCTTCGACGCGATGAGTTTTGCGCTGGCCTATATCATCGGGGCGGCAGTGCTGTTGATGGGGGCCGACCCGCGGCTGGTGCTGCCGTTGCTGATCTGGCTCGCGCTCTACGGCGCGCTTGTGCGTTGGACGATCACGCGGATCGGGCCGGCGTCCAAAGCCTCCGCCGACGCGCGCAGCGCGGTGACGGCGCGGATCGTGGACAGCTACACCAACATCCATGCGGTCAAGCTCTTTGCCCATCATGACCGCGAAATCGACTATGCCAAGGACGCCATCGAACATGCCCGCGCCACCTTCCAGAAGGAGATGCGCATCTTCACGGTCATGGATTTGGCGCTGGTGACGCTGAACGGTTTGCTGATCGTGGCGGTGGTTGGCTGGGCGGTGCTGCTTTGGGTTCAGGGGTCGGCGAGCGTGGGCGTGGTGGCGGCGGCCACTGCCCTGACACTGCGGATCAATGCGATGACCGGCTGGATCATGTGGGCGGTGTCGTCCTTTTTCCGCAATCTCGGGGTGATCGCGGAGGGGATGCAGACCATCGCGCAGCCCCTGACGCTGGTCGATGCGCCCGGCGCGCGGCCGCTCGATTTCCGCGAAGGACGGATCGAGGTGCAGGGGCTGACCCATCATTACGGTCGGCCCAGCGGCGGGTTGCAGGATATCGACCTGATGATCGCCCCGGGCGAAAAGGTGGGCATCGTCGGCCGCTCCGGCGCGGGCAAGTCGACGCTGGTCAAGCTGCTCTTGCGGTTCTACGACGCCGAACGCGGGCGTATCCTGATTGACGGGCAGGACATCGCGGGCGTTACGCAGGACAGCCTGCGGGCGCGGATCGGGATGGTGGCGCAGGATACGGCGCTGTTGCATCGCACGGTGCGCGAGAACATCCTCTACGGCCGTCCCGACGCCACCCAGGCCGAATTGATCGCCGCGGCGAAGCGGGCGGAGGCCCATGACTTCATCCTTGATCTGCAGGACGCCGAGGGCCGGCGCGGATATGACGCGCGCGTGGGCGAGCGCGGGGTGAAGCTGTCGGGCGGGCAGCGCCAGCGGGTGGCACTGGCACGGGTGATCCTGAAAGACGCGCCGATACTGGTGCTGGACGAGGCGACATCGGCGCTCGATTCCGAGGTCGAGGCCACGATACAGGACACGCTTTACGGCGTAATGGAGGGCAAGACCGTGATCGCCATCGCGCACCGGTTGTCGACCATCGCGCGGATGGACCGTATCATCGTGCTCGACGAAGGACGGATCGCCGAAGAGGGCAGCCATCCCGAATTGCTGGCGCGCGGCGGGCTCTATGCCGGCTTCTGGGCGCGGCAGTCGGGCGGCTTCATCGGAACCGGAGACAGCCATGAGGCAGCGGAATGAGCGGGACGAGCGCAAAGCGCGTGCAAGAAAAACGCGGCGACAGGATCGCCCGGCTGATTGACGCCTTCCGCCCGGCCGACGGGCCCCCGCCGCGCAGCCTTGTGGCCTTCATGCGGTGGTCCATGTCCGGCGCGTGGCCGGTGCTGCTGGTGGCGGCGGCGATTTCGGCGCTGGCCGGCACGCTCGAAGTACTCGCGGCACTGGTGCTGGGTTGGGTGATCGATGCGGCGCTGGCGTCCGGGGCCGAGGGTTTCTTTGCCGAGAACCGGGGCATGCTGTTGGGCGCGGTCGTGTTTTTCGTGGTCCTGCGGCCCCTGTCGCTGGGCCTTTCGGCGGCGGCCAACAGCATCGCCATCCAGCCCAATGTCGGCCCCTTGGTGCTGAGCCGGCTGAACCGCTGGACGCTCGGGCAGGATGTCACCTTCTTCGACAACGATTTCGCCGGCCGCATCGCGCAAAAGCAGATGCAGACTGCCACAGCGGTGACCGAAGTCACGGTGGAATCGATCAACACGCTGGCTTTCGCGCTGGCGTCATTGATCGGCGCGGTCCTGCTGCTGGGCGCGATTTCGGGCTGGGTCAGCCTCGCGTTGCTGGTCTGGCTGGCGGCCTATGCGGCGTTGATCCGGTATTTCCTGCCGATCGTGCGGGTACGGGCCGGGGCGCGGGCGGCCTCGCGCGCGGCAGTGACCGGTCAGGTGGTGGATGCGATTACCAACATCAAGACGGTCAAGCTGTTCGCTACCCATCACCACGAAGACCGCGCGGCCCTGGGCGCGATGGCCGATTTCCGCAGCAAGTCCATCGATTTCGGCGTGACCTCGGCGCTGTTTCGGCTGGCGCTGATGACGCTGGCAGGGGTTTTGCCTGTCTTGCTGATCGGCGCGTCCCTTGTGCTCTGGACCCGGGGCGCGGCGACGGCGGGCGATATTGCCGCCGCCGGAACCGTCGCCATCCGGGTGGCCCAGATGACCGGCTGGGTCAGTTTTACCCTGATGCAGGTCTACGCCAATCTGGGCGAGGTCGAGGACGGCATGCGCACGCTGACGCCGCCGCACCGGCTGATCGATGCGCCGGAGGCGCGCGAATTGCCCCCCGTGAAGGGCGACATCCGCTTTGACGGGGTGGGGTTTGCCTATGGCCGGCGCTCGGGCGGTATCGACGGGGTCGATCTGCACATCCGGCCGGGCGAAAAGATCGGGATCGTCGGCGCGTCGGGTGCGGGCAAATCGACGCTCGTGGCGCTGCTGTTAAGGCTCTACGACGCCGAACAGGGGCGGGTGCTGATCGACGGACACGATGTGCGCGAGGTGACGCAGGAAAGTCTGCGCAGCCAGATCGGGATGGTCACGCAGGAAACCGCCATGTTCAACCGCACGGCCCGTGACAACATTCTTTACGGCCGCGCGGATGCCACGCCCGAGATGGTGGAGGAAGCGGCCCGTGCTGCCGAAGCCCATGATTTCATCCTCACCCTGCGCGATCACATGGGGCGCAAGGGATACGACGCCTTTCTGGGAGAGCGCGGGGTCAAGCTGTCTGGCGGGCAGCGCCAGCGCATTGCGCTTGCCCGGGCGTTTCTGAAAGATGCGCCCATCCTCGTGCTGGACGAGGCCACGAGCGCGCTTGATTCCGAGGTCGAGGCCGCGGTGCAATCAGCACTGGAGCGGCTGATGCAGGGCAAGACGGTGCTCGCCATCGCGCACCGGCTGTCCACCATCGCCCATATGGACCGGATCGTGGTGATCCAGGACGGGCGGATCGTTGAACAGGGCAGCCATGTTGACCTACTCGCCGCCGAAGGGCATTATGCCCACTACTGGGAACGGCAATCCGGTGGCTTCATCGGCACCGAGGATGCGGATGTGCAGGCCGCCCAATAGGGGGCTCGGGATGGATCTGGATCAGGTGGCGGCTGCGGATTCCGGGCGCAGCCTGCGGGGGATCGGCGTAAACCTTCTGACGCGGGATGTGGCCGGGCTGGCGGAGTTTCTGCGCGCGTGTTTCGCGCTCTCGGTCCATCGCGAAAGCGCCGATTTCGCAATTGTCGCCCATGACGGGATGTTGCTGCAGCTTCACCGGTACACCACCTTCGGCGCGCACCCGCTGCACGGTCTGCTGCCCGAGACACCGCCGCGCGGGGCGGGCGTGCAGATCTACCTCTTCGGCATCGACCC
>SKUV01000163.1 GCA_007129775.1 Paracoccaceae bacterium
CAGAAACCGCGCAAAGCGCGACAACTCGCGCCGCGTGCAGCCCAGCACGAAAAGCGCCATCGCCAGCATCGCCACCGCCAGCAGCGCAGAAAGCACCTTCAGCCCCGATGTCGCCTGCACCGGCACCACACCCAGAAGTCCGCCCAGAACGGTATCCCCGAAAAGCCCGCCAAGGCCGAAGGAATGGGGCCAGTCCGCCGGCGGCACGAGGGTCGAGGCATGGACCGACACGATCGCAATGGCGATCGGCGCAAAGATCAGACGGTTCAGCGCCCGCTCCTGCCCGTAATGGGCCACGAAGCGCAGCCCCCAGACCGTCAGCACCAGCGCAATCGCCCAGGCCCCCTGCCCGGTGATCAGCAAAAGCACCGCCGCCAGCGCCGCCCCGAAGCGGCCGAGCCAGTTTTGCGCGGGCTCGTCCGTGGCGGCCATCCAGTTCGGATCGTCGGGCGAATAGCTGGCCAGCATCAGCATCAGCGCCACCCCTGCCGCCAGCAGCGCCAGCCCAAGCAACTCGCGCCCGCGTCGTTCGAGCGAGGCGCGCATGGAACTGTCAAGCAGCGGATCACGGGAGCGGATGTGATAGGATGCCATGACTTACCTCTCGGGCTTCAATCGTAGAGATGGGCGCGCAGCCGGGTCAGCCCGCGCTCCAGTTCGGCCTCGTCGAGCACCATCGCGATGCGCAGATAGCCGGTTGCCGGGTTCTCGCCCGCCACCGCCCGGCCCAGATAGGTGCCGGGCAGAAGGCGCAGGCCGGTCTCGCGCCACAGGCTCAGGGCCGCCGCCTCGCCATCGGGCACGGGCAGCCACAGGAAAAATCCGGCCTCTGGCCCGACATAGCCGGGAACCCCCGCCAGCACCCGGTCGGCGATGGCGTATTTCTGCTGATAGCGTTCGCGGCTTGCGTCCACATGGGCCTCATCGGCCCATGCCGCCGCCGAGACCTCTTGCAGCGGGCCGGGCAGCGGCGCGCCGGCATAGGCGCGCAGATCCTTGATGCGGGCGATGGCCTCCGCCCCCCCGGCCACGAAGCCCGACCGCAGCCCCGGCAGGTTGGAGCGTTTCGACAGCGAGTTGAACATCAGAACCCGCTCGGGGTCGATGCCAGTGCGCGCCACCGCCTCCAGCACTCCGGGCGGGGGCGCATCGCGCCAGATCTCAGAATAGCATTCATCGGCGAAAACGCGGAAATCATGCTTTTCAGCCAGCCGCAGCAGGCTGTCCCAATACCCCGTCCCGGCGACCGCGCCCTGCGGATTGGCCGGCGAGCAGACCCATGCGATGGCGGTGCGGTCCAGCGTGGCCGCCGGCAGCGCGGTGAAATCGGGCAGATGCCCGGTCGCGGCGGTGGCTGGCAGATAGACCGGCTCCGCCCCCACGGCGAGCGTGCCTGCGGCATAGACCTGGTAGAACGGGTTGGGGATCAGGATCGCCGGACGCGCGCCGTTCCTGCGTTCCGGGCAAAGCGCCACGACCGCGCCGAAAAGCCCCTCGCGCGAGCCGTTGAGCGCCATGACCTGCCGCGCCGGGTCGAGCGTGACGCCATAACGCCGCGCGATCCAGCCGGCGATGGCCTCCAGCAGCGCGGCCGTGCCCGGGCCGGCGGGATAACGGCCGAACCCGTCGAGATTGCGCGCGATGATATCGCCTACGAAATCGGGCATGGCGTGACGCGGCTCGCCGATGGTCATGTTCAGAACATCGTCGCCGCCCGGCGCATGCGCGTCGAGAAGCGCCCGCAGGCGGCCAAAAGTATAGTCCGGCAGGTTTGAGAACCGCTCGGGATAGATCATCCGTGCCTCGCCTTTCGGGATCGTTTGCGCCCCGATTGCCAGCAGAGTAACGCGCAGGCCCGTCCCGGTCCAGAAAGTGCTTGGCTTTCCGATGCTTGCCGGCAGAAGTTGTGTCTTTTTCGCCCGCCCTACCAGATATCGTGGTCAGCCGGCGTCCGGCCACAAGGCCGCAGCCGCGCCGCCTTTCCCGGGTGGCCCAGCTCAGCCCTCGCGCAGCAGGTGCTCGGCGGCGGCGCCCAGACGCAACAGCCGCGCCTCCGATCCCGGGCCGGCCATCAGCGACAGCCCGGTGGAGGGCACCGAGGTCGGCAGCGTCAGCGCTGCCTGCCCCATCAGATTGCCGATCCGGGTATTGCGCAGTGCCAGCAGGTTTTCGGTGACGTAGTATTCGCCATCGCTGAGCAGCCTTTCGGCATCGGGCGGCAGGCTGGCCCCGGTGGGCAGGATCACAGCGTCGAATTCCGCCGTCGCGGCGGCGAATTCGGCCCGCAGCGCCCGCAGCCGCACCCATGCCGCGACGTAATCGGCCCCCAGAAACCCCGCCCCGCTCTCGAACCGTTCACGGATGGCCGGGAACATCACCTCGCCCCGGGCGCGGATCTCGTCCTGCCAGTGGCCCCAGGCTTCGGTGGTGAAGAGGATCGGCGACATCTCCAGCGCGGCGGCGACGCCGGGCACCGCGCGTCGTTCTATCTGCGCTCCGGCGCGGGCCAGTGCCGCCACCGCGGCCTCGAAGCTGCGCGCCGGCACCTCGCGCAGATCGTCCAGCGCGGCGGTCTCCAGCACCATCAGCCGCGCGCCCTGCAGGGTCGCGCCCTCCAGATCAGGCGCGGTCGTGCCGCCCAGAGCAGCCAGCATCAGTGCGGCATCCTCCACCGACCGGCAGAGCGGGCCGACCGTGTCGAAGGAGGGCGCAAGCGGCACCGCACCCTCGAGCGAAAGCAGCCCGTGCGCGGGTTTCAGGCCCACCAGATCGTTCCAGGCGGACGGGATGCGCACCGACCCGCCGGTATCGGAACCCACCGCCGCCGGCGCCAGCCCGAAGGCGACCGAAGCGGCCGCGCCCGAGGACGACCCGCCCGGCACCGCGGCGGGATCGTTCACATTGGGCGGCGTCGCCGTGATCGGGTTCAGCCCGAGCCCGGAAAAGGCAAGCTCGCTCATATGGGTCTTGCCCAGCGCCACCAGCCCCGCGGCGCAGGTATTCCGAAGCACCCGGGCGTCGCGGTCGGGCGTGCGGCCCTTCAGCAGTGCGCTGCCGGCCTCGGTCTCGGTGCCTGCGGTGTCGAACAGGTCCTTCCACGAGACCGGCACGCCATCGAGCGGCCCCAGCCGCAGCCCTGCACCGGCCCGGTCGCGGGCGGCCCCGGCCTCGGCCCGCGCCCGCTCGGGCATGGTGCGGGCATAGATGCGTTCTGCCTCGGGATGGGCCGTGATGGCCTCGAGGAAAGCATCGGTCAGCTCCACGGGGTCGATCTTTCCCGCGGCGATGGCGCGGCCCAGATCGGCGGCGCTGCGGGTCAGCCAGTCGGCAGTCATGGCAATCCTTTTCGGGCAGGCGGTCTTGGTGTGATCGGAAGTGCGACGATAACGGCCCCCGGCGGCATGGACAATCCCGCCCGCGCTTGCATATCTGGGGGTATGGAACAGCGGTTTGACGTGGCGATTGTCGGAGGCGGGCTGAACGGGCCGCTCTTGGCGCTGGCGCTGGCGCGCGGCGGGCTGCGCGTGGCGGTGATCGATGCCCTGCCGGCCGAGACGCGGGCCGAAGAGGGCTTCAGCGGGCGCGCCTACGCGCTGGCGCTCGCGTCGGTGCGGATGCTGCAGGCACTCGGTCTCTGGGCCGATCTGGCCGTGCATGCGCAATCCATTCTGCAGATCAAGGCCAGCGACGGGCGCGCGGGAGAGGGCGCAGCGCCGTTCTTTCTGCATTTCCATCATGGCGAGATCGAGGAAGGCCCGATGGGCCATATGCTCGAAGATCGCTATCTGCGGCGCGCCCTGCTTTCGGCCATGACGACGCAGGAGGGCATCACCCATCTGTCGGGCAAAGAGGTGGTTGCGCAGGAGGTGCGGCCGGGCGGCGCGGTGCTTGATCTGGCCTCGGGTGGGCAGGTGACGGCGCGGCTGGTCGCGGGCTGCGACGGGCGGGCCAGCGGCACGGCGCGCCGTGCGGGTATCCGCCGGATCGACCGGGATTACCCGCAGACGGCGCTGGTCTGCGCCATCGCGCACGAGCGGCCCCACGAAGGTATCGCGCATCAGTTCTTCATGCCGCCCGGGCCGCTGGCGATCCTGCCCCTGCCGGGTAACCGAAGCTCCATCGTCTGGAGCGAGGGCACGGCCGCGGCGGCGGCGATTCAGGCGATGGATGGCCCCGATTACCTCGCCGTTCTGCGGCCGCGCTTCGGGGATTTTCTGGGCGAGATTTCGCTGGCGGGCGACCGCTATTCCTATCCGCTGTCGCTGTCGCTGGCCCAGAGCCTGGTGGCCGAGCGGCTGGTGCTGGTGGGCGATGCCGCCCACGGGTTGCATCCGATTGCCGGGCAGGGGCTGAACCTTGGCCTGCGCGACGTGGCGGCGCTGGCCGAGGTGCTGCTGGAGGCGGCGCGCCGGGGCGAGGATATTGCAAACCCGCTGGTGCTGGAGCGCTATCAGATCTGGCGGCGGTTCGACACGGTCGCGATGGCGCTGGCCACAGATGGTGTGAACAGACTGTTTTCAAACGACAATCCGGTGCTGCGGGGGCTGCGCGATGTGGGCATGGGGGTGGTGTCGGCGCTGCCAGCGCTGCGCCGCGGCTTCATCCGGCAGGCGGCGGGGCTGACCGGCGAAGTGCCGAAACTGCTGCGCGGCCAGACCATCTGACCGTGGCACGAGCGGCACGGGCAGCGCCCGCGCCGCCC
>SKUV01000292.1 GCA_007129775.1 Paracoccaceae bacterium
CCCCCTCGGACGTCCGCGCCGCCGCGATCAGGTAGAGGGCGAGGCCCAGCGCGCCGGACACGGAGCGGCGCGGCTGGTTCAGCGTCCAAGCTCCTCGGTCGGGCTGGCCTCGCGCTCCTCATCACGCAGGCGGTGCAGATGGGCGATGAAATAGCGGGTATGAGCGTCATCGACCGTGCGCTGCGCCTCGGCCTTCCACGCCGCATGGGCGCTGGCGTAATCGGGATACATGCCGACGATATGGATCTTGTCGGTATCCTTGAAGACGTTGCACGAGGGATCGACAAGCTCTCCGCCGAAGACGAGATGCAGGCGTTGGGTCATGATGCTGTCCTTGTGGCTCGGGTCATGGTGGCGCGCGGCCCCCGGACCGTGCGTCTCTGCTGCACTGCAGCTTACAGCGCTTTGCCGGCAAGGTGAATTGCAGGCCGCGTCAGGGATCGCGCCCATATCCGCGCCGCGCGCGTGGCTCAGCCATAGGCGTTCGGTCCGGGGTCACCGCGCGTGCAAAGAAACACCAGCACCACCACCAGCAGGATCAGCCACAGCACGCCTGCCGCCGACAGAATCGTCGCTAACCCGGCCCCGGCCGCGACGACGAAGAAGAAGAGCATCGCCAAGCCGAAGACGATCGGCCCCAGATAGAGAAAGAGCACCCACAGCCCGGTCCGCCCGATGTCGTGCATCCGCCGAAAGCCCACGGCCAGTGTCGGGATCAGCAAGCCGAATGTGGCAACGGTGGAAAGTGGCTGGTATTCCGTGCCGAAGCCGAAAATCGCATTGTCGAGGATGCCCGCGGCAAAGCCCAGAAGGATGCCGAACAGCACGAAAAACCAGTATTCCGAACGGCTCGCCCGCCCCGAAAAACGGAAATAACCGCGCAGGCAGACCGATATCGCCTCGACGAAGCCGCGATAGGGTGACCCGATGTAGAGCCCGTCTCGCCCGGTCTGTCGGCCGCCGCGCGGTTGCGGGTAGGGATCATGGCCCGGCGGCTCGGCCGGGGCTGCCCCGCGCGGAACGCTGGGCGGGCCGAAGCGGCGGCGGGTTTCGAAATGGGCGCTGGCGGGCTCCCAATCGGCCATGCCCTCGGACCACACCAGCGTATCACCCTTGATCGTGCCGTTTCGGATGTGGCGCAGGATTTCGTCTTCCGGAACCGGCCCGGTCTGTGCGCCCTCGTTCACATAGAACCATTCTTTCGACATAACCCAGCCGCTCCTTCACCCTCACCGGACCTATTGGCGAAGCGTATCGCCTGCCCTTTGGGCTGGCAACGCTGTGGATGCACTCTTTCCCCCGGCGGGCAGTTGCATTATCTGCGCGGCAAGCAACAGGATTTGGACAGCCCGCATGAGCGAAGATACCCCCGGCCCGGTGGAACAGAGCTGGCGCGACGCGATCTCGCCCATCGACGAGATCATCGACGATGCGCGCAACGGGCGCATGTTCATTCTGGTCGATCACGAGGACCGCGAGAACGAGGGCGATCTGGTGATCCCCGCGCAGATGGCCACGCCCGAGGCTGTGAACTTCATGGCCACCCACGGGCGTGGGCTGATCTGCCTTGCCCTGCCGGGCGAACGGATCGACGCGTTGGGCCTGCCGCTGATGGCACCCAGCAATTCCTCGCGCCACGAAACCGCCTTCACCGTCTCGATCGAGGCGCGCGAGGGGGTGACCACCGGCATATCGGCCCATGACCGCGCACGCACCATCGCGGTGGCGATCGACCGGGGCAAGTCCGGCGCCGATATCGCAACGCCGGGCCATGTCTTTCCGTTGCGTGCCCGTGATGGCGGCGTTCTGGTGCGCGCGGGCCATACCGAGGCCGCAGTCGATGTGGCGCGGCTGGCGGGGCTGAATCCTTCGGGAGTGATCTGCGAGATCATGAAGGAAGACGGCTCGATGGCGCGGCTGCCTGATCTTGTGGGCTTTGCCCAGTTGCACGGACTGCGGATCGGCACGATCTCGGATCTGATCGCCTATCGGCGGCGCTATGACAATCTGGTCAGCGTCAAGCACGAGCAGCAGATCGAATCCGAATTCGGCGGCGAATGGCTGATGCGCATCTATTCCGATACGACGCAGGGGGCCGAGCATATCGCGCTGATCAAGGGCAATCCCGCCGCGGCCGAGGGCCCGGTGCCGGTGCGGATGCATGCCTTCGACCCGCTTCTGGACATGGTGGGGACGGGCGCGCCCGGTCGGGCGGCGGAATTCGGTGATGCGATGCGCGCCATTGCCGAGGCGGGCTGCGGTGTGGTGGTGCTGCTGCGCGACACTCAGATGAAGATCGCCAGCACCGAAGCCGCCTCGCCCCAGACCCTGCGGCAATACGGGCTGGGGGCACAGATTCTGTCATCGCTGGGGCTTTCGCGCTTGATCCTGCTCACGAATTCCGCCACCCCGCGGGTGGTCGGGCTGGAGGGATATGGCCTCTCCATCGAAGGCACCCGCCGGATCGAAAGGACCTGAGCATATGGCCGAGCAAGAGGCCCACTACACCCTTCCCCTGCCCGAATTCGACCGCCCGGTAAAGGTGCTGATCGTCGTTGCGCCCTATTACCGGGACATCGCGGACAGCCTGATCGCCGGCGCCCGCGCCGTGCTGGAGGGGGCGGGCGCCGCGGTGGAGCTTGTGGAGGTGCCCGGAGCGCTCGAAGTGCCCACGGCCATCGGCCTTGCCTTTCGGCAATCGAATTTCGACGGCTTCGTGGCGCTGGGCTGCGTGATCCGCGGTGAGACGACCCATTACGAGACGGTCTGCAACGACAGCAGCCGGGCCATCGCGCTACTGGGGCTGAGCGGGGCCTGCATCGGCAACGGCATCCTGACGGTGGAGAACCGCGCGCAAGCCGAGGTTCGCGCCGACCCGGCGCGCGGTGACAAGGGCGGCGGCGCGGCAGCCGCAGCACTGCATCTGGTCGCGCTTACGCGGCGCTGGGGCAACGAACGCCGCGGCGTGGGCTTTCTGCCCCAGGGCGAGGAATTCCGCATTGCAAGCCAGGGCGAAGGGCCGAATACCGCATGACGACCGAAACGCCCCCGCGCAAGGCCGCGCGCCGCGACAACCGCACGCTGCGCGCGGCTGCGCGGCTTTATGCCGTGCAGGCGCTTTTTCAGATGGAGGCGGCAGGCCAGACGGTGGAGGCCGTAAGCACTGAATTCGAAAGCCACCGCATCGGGGTCGCGGATGTCGAATCCGGCGCGACCATGGCCGAGGCCGACCGCAAACTGTTCCGGACCCTGCTGGAAGAGGCGGTGAACTGGCAGGCCAGCATCGACCAGATGACCGATCGCGCGCTGGTGGCGAAATGGCCGCTCGACCGGATCGACCCGACGCTGCGTGCGCTCTTTCGGGCCGCCGGCGCCGAACTGACGCAGACGACGACCCCGCCGAAGGTCGTGATCTCGGAATTCGTCGATGTGGCCCGCGCCTTCTTTCCCGAAGGCCGCGAACCGCGATTCGTGAATGCCGTGCTTGATCACATGGCCCACGAGGCACGCCCGGAAGCGTTCTGAGCGGCGGCATCACCGGCTGGCTGCGGCGATCCGTCCGCATCCCGACGCTTGCACGCAAGCAAGCGGAGCCTATCCTAAGTAAATCAACGCAGGAGGTGCGCCATGCCCGAACTCGTGAAGATGTACATTCGCCACGTCGCCATCGGCTTCGCCATCTCGGCGGTGTTCGTTGCGGGCCTTCTGTATTTCAACGTGGTCAATCTCGCCGAACTGATCATGTCCAGCCGCGGCGGGTATCTGGCGCTGTTTCTTCTGTGGTTCTTCAACGGCCTCGTGTTCGCCGGCGTCCAGTTCGGCATCGCCGTCATGAACATGGCCGAAAAGCCCGAGGACCCGAAGGGAGGCGCGCCGTCGCGCCTGCCGATGGCCGATGCATTCTCGTCGGTGCCGGTCAAGATCGCCCCGCCGGCGAAGCGGTGACGGGCGGCAGGCCCGCAGCAACCGTGGCAGCGGATATTTTCCCGAGAGCCTGAACGTTCAGGTGGTCGCCAGATACCATGGCCACGACCATGGCAGAGCCAGCTCCCTCGGAGTTGCTTATCGGCCACTGGAAAAGAGCTGCACACGCGAAGAGCAGCACCTGCCTGCCCCACAGATAGGGCGACGCACGAAGCTGCGCAAGGCTTGCGCGATGTTTATGTTTTGTTCATAGTCGCCCCATGGAACTGCAGGAAACCTCTGCCGCCTCGATGCCACCCGGGCAGCGCCTCGCGCGCGGGGTCTGCCGGCATCTGGACAGCCATGATTTCGCCTGTGTGGAGGAATTCGTGCCTGCGCCCGGCCTGCGCGTCGACGTTATGGCGCTGGGCCCGAAGGGTGAGATCTGGGTGATCGAATGCAAATCCGGCTTGGCCGATTATCGCGGCGACCGGAAATGGCAGGGCTATCTGGACTGGTGCGACCGGTTCTTCTGGGCCGTGGACGCACGCTTTCCGGCAGAGATCCTGCCCGATGAGACCGGGCTCATCATCGCCGATGATTTCGACGCCGAAATTCTGCGCATGGCGCCCGAGGCACGCCTGGCGCCGGCCCGCCGCAAGGCGCTGGTGCAGGCGTTCGCGCGCATCGCCGCGCGGCGGTTGCGGGCCTTGCGCGACCCGGGGATCGGGCCCTGGCCCGCCTGAGTTGGCCCGCCTGAGGGCGACGGCCTGGCCGGCA
>SKUV01000082.1 GCA_007129775.1 Paracoccaceae bacterium
AAGACCCGCCTGAAGCGCAAGGAACGCAAGAGCATCGCCGCCGGCGTGGCGCATGTGAATTCCTCGTTCAACAACACCAAGATCCTGATCTCGGACGTGCAGGGCAACGCGATTGCCTGGTCGTCGGCCGGGACCATGGGCTTCAAGGGCTCGCGCAAATCGACACCCTATGCCGCCCAACTGGCCGCCGAGGACGCGGGCAAGAAGGCGCAGGAACACGGTGTGCGCACGCTCGAGGTTGAGGTGCAGGGCCCCGGTTCGGGCCGCGAAAGCGCGCTGCGCGCACTGGCGGCCGTGGGGTTCAACATCACCTCGATCCGGGATGTGACGCCGATTGCCCACAATGGCTGCCGTCCGCCCAAACGCCGCCGGGTGTAAGCCGTTCGACCTTCCGCCCGGGCCACGCGCAAGCCGCGTGGCCCGGGCATGTCATTTGAACCTCGGGCGTTTCGCGTTTTGGACATGAGCGCGAAACAGGAATGGAGGCGACACCCATGATCCACAAGAATTGGCAGGAATTGATCAAGCCCGTGCAGCTTGACGTGCGCCCGGGCCATGACCCGGCGCGTCAGGCGACGGTCATTGCCGAGCCGCTGGAGCGCGGCTTTGGCCTGACCATGGGCAACGCGCTGCGCCGCGTGCTCATGTCGTCGCTGCAGGGCGCGGCGATCACCAGCGTGCAGATCGACAACGTGCTGCACGAATTCTCCAGCGTGCCCGGCGTGCGCGAGGATGTGACCGACATCGTGCTTAACCTCAAAGGCGTCGCCATCCGCATGGAGGTCGAGGGGCCCAAGCGGCTGTCGATCTCGGCCAAGGGGCCCTGCACGGTGACTGCGGGCGACATCAGCACCTCGGCGGGGATCGAGGTGCTGAACAAGGACCATGTGATCTGCAATGTCGATGACGGCGCGGACGTCTACATGGAACTGACCGTCAACACCGGCAAGGGCTATGTCGCGGCCGACCGCAACCGCCCCGAGGATGCGCCCATCGGCCTGATCCCGATCGACGCGATCTATTCGCCGGTCAGGAAGGTGTCCTACGATGTGCAGCCCACCCGCGAGGGACAGGTGCTGGATTACGACAAGCTGACGCTCAAGCTGGAAACCGACGGCGCGGTGCGTCCCGACGATGCGCTGGCCTACGCCGCCCGTATCCTGCAGGACCAGCTGCAGATCTTCGTCAACTTCGACGAGCCGGAATCGGCCGGCCGCAGCGATGACGACGACGGGCTGGAGTTCAACCCGCTGCTGCTGAAAAAGGTCGACGAACTGGAGCTTTCGGTGCGTTCGGCCAACTGTCTGAAGAACGACAACATCGTCTATATCGGCGATCTGATCCAGAAGACCGAGGCCGAGATGTTGCGCACGCCGAACTTCGGCCGCAAGTCGCTCAACGAGATCAAGGAAGTGCTGTCCGGCATGGGCCTGCACCTCGGCATGGATGTCGAGGATTGGCCGCCGGAAAACATCGAGGACCTCGCCAAGCGGTTCGAAGACCAGTTCTGACGACCCGGCGGGCAGCGCGCTGCCCGCCATCCGCCACCCCGGGCAATCCCGCCCCAATGATGCCGCCCGCACGCACGGCCGGCTGGACAAAGCACAACGAGATAGGAGATCACCATGCGTCACGCCCGCGGATACCGCCGCCTCAACCGGACCCACGAACACCGCAAGGCCCTGTTTGCCAACATGGCCGGCAGCCTGATCGAACACGAACAGATCAAGACGACCTTGCCCAAGGCCAAGGAACTGCGCCCCATCGTCGAGAAACTGATCACGCTGGCCAAACGTGGCGACCTGCACGCCCGCCGGCTCGCTGCCTCGCGGCTCAAGCAGGATGCCCATGTGGCCAAGCTGTTCGACGTGCTCGGCCCGCGCTATCAGGAACGTCAGGGCGGCTATATCCGCGTGCTGAAGGCGGGTTTCCGCTATGGTGACATGGCACCCATGGCGATCATCGAACTGGTGGATCGCGACCCCGACGCCAAGGGCCTCGCCGATCGCAATCGCGAAGAAGCCGCGGAGCAGGCCGAGGAGTCCTGAGCCACCCCGCCGCACCGGACTGCCCGACGACTGCTTGAGGGGCCCGCCGCAATGGCGGGCCTTTTCGCATCTGCGCCGCATGGTTGAAACGGCCCGCGCGCTCCGGCATAGAGGCTGTGACGTCGGTGTTTGAAAGGGTTGCCGGATGCGCCGTCTCGCGCTTTCCCTTTGTCTGGCATGCTGCGCCGCATGGTCGGCGGGTGCCGAGCCGCAGGTGCCGCAGGATCAGGCGCAGATCACGCTCAGCTTTGCGCCGGTGGTGCGCCAGACCGCGCCCGCAGTCGTCAATATCTATGCCCGCCGGGTGGTTGCCGAACGGGTCAGCCCCTTTGCCGACGATCCGTTCTTTCGCGATTTCTTCGGGGATTTCGGCCGCACCGTGCCGCGGGTGCAGAATTCGCTCGGCTCTGGCGTGATCCTGTCGCCCGACGGGATCGTCGTGTCGAATTATCATGTGGTGGGCGAGGGCAGCGATATTCGCGTGGTGCTCAACGACCGGCGCGAATTCAACGCGCAGGTCATCCTCGCCGATGAGGCCAGCGATCTGGTCGTGCTGCAACTCGATGGCGCGCGCGACCTGCCCGCGCTGTCGCTGCGCGACAGCGACACGCTGGAGGTGGGCGACCTTGTGCTGGCCATCGGTAACCCCTTCGGTGTGGGCCAGACGGTGTCGAGCGGGATCGTCTCGGGGTTGGCGCGGTCCTCGGCGGCGGTGTTCGACGGGCGCGGCTATTTCATCCAGACCGATGCCGCGATCAATCCGGGCAATTCCGGCGGCGCGCTAGTGGATATGGCCGGCCGGCTGGTGGGGATCAACACGGCGATCCTGACCCGTTCGGGCGGCTCGCTGGGCGTGGGCTTTGCCATTCCGGCAAATCTGGTGGCGCAGGTGGTGGCGCAGGCCGCGGCCGGCAACGACCGCTTCGTGCGGCCATGGGCCGGGGTCAGCGCACAGCCGGTGGATGCCGCACTGGCCGAGGCGTTGGGCGCCCCGGCGCCACGCGGCATCGCGCTGACCGATTTGCACGAGCGCAGCCCGTTCCGGGCTGCCGGCCTCGGGCCCGGCGACATCGTGCTGCGTATCGCGGGGGCAGAGGTGAACACGCCGCAGGAGATGCAGTACCGGCTGTCGTCGCTGGGTGTCGGCGAGAAGGCCGAAATCGGCTGGCTGAGCGCCGAAACGGGGGGCGAGGCGCGCGCGACCGTAGCCCTGATTGCGCCGCCCGACGATCCGCCGCGCGCGCCGTTGCGCATTACCGCGAATGTCGCCCTGCGCGGCCTTGCGGCGGAAAACGTGAACCCTGCCGTGATCGCCGAGATGGGCCTGCCGCTGTCGGCAAGCGGCGTGGTGGTGACCGGGGCGCAGGATCTGGCCGCGCGGATCGGGCTGCGGCCGGGCGATATCGTGCTGCGCATCAACGGCGCCGCGGTGCCCGATACCGACACCCTGGCCCGTGCCGCGCGCGCCAATACGCGCAACTGGCAGATCGACTATCTGCGCGACGGCCGTCAGGCGAGCCTGCGCTTTCGCCTCTGATCGGGCCTTTTCCCGCGCTCGCGCGGGGCGTAAGCTGCGCCATGCCCGACCTGTTCGACCTCTCGCCTCCGGAAAAGCCCGAGCCTGACGCGGGCCCCCGCCCGCTGGCCGACCGGCTGCGCCCGCGATCGCTGGAAGAGGTGATCGGCCAGACGCAGGTGCTGGCCGCCGATGGCCCGCTTGGCGCGATGCTGGCAGCGGGCAGCCTGTCGTCGCTTGTCCTCTGGGGGCCGCCCGGGGTTGGCAAGACCACCATCGCGCGGCTGCTGGCCGGGCAGGCGGGTCTGCATTTCGAGCAGATCAGCGCGATATTCTCGGGCGTGGCGGAGTTGCGCAAGGTCTTCGAGGCTGCGCGCCTGCGCCGCGGCGGAACGCTGCTTTTCGTCGATGAGATCCACCGTTTCAACAAGGCACAGCAGGACAGCTTTCTGCCCCATATGGAGGACGGCACCATCGTGCTGGTGGGCGCGACCACCGAAAACCCCTCGTTCGAGCTGAACGCCGCCCTTCTGTCGCGCGCACAGGTGATCGTGCTGGAACGGCTGAGCCTCGCCGAACTGGAGCTTCTGGCCCAGCGGGCCGAGCAGGCGCTGGGTCGCGCCCTGCCGCTGGACGGTCCGGCGCGCGAGGCGCTCTTGGAGATGGCCGATGGTGACGGGCGCGCGGCGCTGAACCTGATCGAACAGGTGGCGGCGTGGAAGACGGATTCGCCGCTCGATCCGCAGGCGCTCTCCACCCGCCTGATGCGCCGCGCCGCGCAATACGACAAGTCGGGCGATGCCCATTACAACCTGATCTCGGCGCTGCACAAATCGGTGCGCGGGTCAGACCCGGATGCCGCACTTTACTGGTTCGCGCGGATGCTGGAGGGCGGCGAGGACCCGCGCTTTCTCGCACGTCGGCTGACCCGCATGGCGGTGGAGGATATCGGGCTGGCCGACCCGCAGGCGCAGGCGGTCTGCCTGCAGTCATGGGAAAGTTACGAGCGGCTGGGCAGCCCGGAGGGCGAGTTGGCGCTTGCGCAGGCGGTGATCTATCTCGCGCTCGCGCCCAAGTCGAACGCCGCCTATGTCGCCTACAAGGGCGCCCGCGCGCTGGCGACGAAGACCGGTTCGAAACCGCCGCCGAAACACATCCTGAACGCGCCGACAAAGCTGATGAAAGAGCAGGGCCACGGCGCGGGCTATGCCTATGACCACGACGCCGAGGATGGCTTTTCGGGGCAGGATTACTTTCCCGAGGGGCTGAAGCGCCCGGTTCTCTACGCCCCGCCCGAACGCGGGCTGGAGCGGGAGTTTCGCAAGCGGGTGGAGTATTTCGCCAAACTGCGCGCCCGCCGGCAGGCAGAGCGGGAGGGCGGTTGACAAAATGGCCCTCCCGGGCAAGGGAACGCCATGTCCGAACCCAGACCCCTTTACCGGCCACTGTCCTCCCCGCCTCTGCGCGCGCCCTGCCCACGGGTGGCGCAATGACCGGCGTGCAGACCCTTACCGTCGGCGCCGACGAGGGCGACCAGCGGCTGGATCGCTGGCTGCGCCGGCGGTTCCCGCAGGTCAGTCAGGGCATGATCGAGAAAATGTGCCGCAAGGGCGCGCTGCGCCTCGATGGCGCGCGGGTCAAGGCCGCGACCCGGATCGAGGCCGGCCAGACCGTGCGTATCCCCCCCTTGCCCGAGTCTGCGGCCCCTCCGCCGCAGGCGCCGTCCGCGATCCCTCCCGCCGATGCCGACATGATCCGGGCGGCGGTGCTGTGGAAGGACGACCATATCATCGCGCTGAACAAGCCCCCCGGCCTGCCCAGTCAGGGCGGCAGCGGGCAGGGCAACCGCCATGTGGACGGGCTGACAGAGGCGCTGAAATTCGGCTACAAGGACCGGCCGGTTCTGGTGCACCGGCTCGACAAGGATACGTCGGGCCTGCTGCTTCTGGCGCGGACACCGCGCGTGGCGCGGCGTCTGTCGGAAGCCTTCCGCGCGCGCGAGACGCGCAAGATCTACTGGGCCGTGGTCGCGGGTGTGCCCAGCCCGGCCATGGGCACGATCCGCTATGGCCTCGTCAAGGCGCCGGGGCGCGGTGCGGGCGGAGAGGGCGAGAGGATGCGCTGCATCCATCCCGGGCAGGTCGAGACGACACCGGGTGCCAAGCGCGCGACCACCGATTACGCCGTGCTTGCCCCGCTGGCGAAGCGCGCGGCATGGGTCGCGCTGGTGCCGATTACCGGGCGCACCCATCAGTTGCGCGCCCATATGGCCGAACTGGGCCACCCGATCGTTGGCGACGGGAAATACGGCGGCTCGGGGCAGGACAATCCCGGCGATGGCTGGGGCGCCCAACTGGGCGGCGAGATCAGCCGAAAGCTGCATCTGCACGCACGCGCGCTGCGCCTGACGCACCCGGTCACCGGCGCGCCGCTGGCGCTGACCGCGCCGCTGCCCGAGCATATGGCGCGCACATGGCGCGCTTTTGACTGGCGCGAGGCCGATGTGCCCGAAGACCCGTTCGAGGAGACCCGATGACCGCCCTGCCCCCCCGCCTCGTGATCTTCGATGTCGACGGCACGCTTGTGGACAGCCAGAACCATATCGTCGCGTCGATGAGCACGGCCTTCGGCACCGTCGGCCTGCCCCTGCCGGAGCGGGAAACGCTTCTCGGCGTCGTCGGGCTGTCACTGCCGCTGGCGCTGGCCCGGCTTGCACCGCAGGCGCCCGAGTCAACGGTTCGGACGATGGTCGAGGCCTACAAGGAGACCTTCGGCGCCACCCGCATGGCGCAGGACGCGCCGCTTTATCCCGGCGCGATGGAGGTGCTGCACCGCCTGCGCGACGAGCCCGGCACGGCGCTGGGCATCGCCACCGGCAAATCGCGCCGCGGGCTGGACCACATGATGGATATCTACGGGCTGCACGGGATGTTCCAGACCACGCAGGTGGCCGACGATCACCCCTCCAAACCCCATCCGGCGATGTTGCTCGCGGCGCTGGATGCCACCGGGCACAGTGCGGCCGAGGCGGTGATGATCGGCGATACCAGCTATGATATCGAAATGGCCCGCGCCGCCGGGCTGCATGCCATCGGCGTAAGCTGGGGCTATCACCGGCGCGAGGTGCTGCATGCGGCGGGCGCCCATCTTGTGATCGACAGCTATGCCGACCTGCCGGCGGCGCTGGGCCGCGAGGGCGGGCGATGAGCGTCTGGAAGGCCCGGCGGTTCTGGACCGAGGCGTGCGAAGTGCCCGCCGAGGGCGGTTTTGCCGTCGCGCTGGATGGCCGGCCGTTGCGCACGCCGGCGCGTGCTCCCGTGATCGTGCCGACCGAGGCGCTGGCCCGCGCGCTGGCCGAGGAATGGCAGGCTCAGTCTGAGGTGATCGACCCGCACAGCATGCCCCGCACCCGGATGACCAATTCGGCCATCGACACCGTGGCCCGCAACCGAGCGGCGGTGTTCGAAACGGTCGCGGCCTATGGCGATTGCGACCTGTTGTGTTACAGGGCAAGCCACCCCGAGGCGTTGGTGGCCCGGCAGGCAGCCGCGTGGGATCCGCTGCTGACCTGGGCGGAGGAGGCGCTTTCGGCGCGGCTGGAGATCGCCGCGGGCGTCATGCACCGGCCCCAGCCGCCCGAGGCGCTCGCGGCCCTGCGCGCGGCGCTCGACCGTGCCGGTGCTTTCGAGCTTGCGGCGCTGCACGAACTGGTGGCGCTGTCGGGCTCGTTGGTGATCGGGCTGCGGGTCGGGGCGGGCGGGGCCGATCCAGCCGCATTGTGGGAGGTCTCGCGCCTCGACGAGCATTGGCAGGCGGAGCTTTGGGGCCGCGATGACGAGGCCGAGGCGCAGGCGGAGACCCGCCGCGAGGCCTTTCTGCTGGCGGCCGAGTATCACCGGCTTGCCCGGGGCTGACCCTCAGCCCAGATCGCGCGGCACGACGAAATCCACCACCCGTCCGGTGCCTGTGCCGGCCCCGTCCCAGCCGTCGATATCGAAATCCGCCACCAGCGTCGCGGCGGTGGGATAATCGGCAAAGCGGCGGTGGGCCGGCGGGCTTTCCACGATCTGGCGCGCGAATTCGGCGATGCCGGGATTGTGGCCCAGTATCAGCACGCTGCGGCCCCGCGCCCCGCGCAGCACCCGCAGCATTGTCGCCGGGGCGGCGTGATAGAGATCGGCCACCACCTCGACCGCGCAGGGCGGCAGCGCCGGGGCCATTTGCTGCCATGTCTCCTGCGTGCGCCGGGCCGACGACACCAGCGCCGCCTCGGGCAGATGGCCGCGCGCGGCCAGCCAGCGCCCGATCCTTTCGGCGGCGGCGATCCCGCGCGGCGCGAGCGGGCGGTCATGATCGGCCAGCAGCGGGTCGTCCCAGCCGGATTTGGCGTGCCGCATCAGGATCAGGCGCAACGCCATTGCTCAGCCCCGCGGCCTGATGCGCGGCTCGGTCGCGCGGATCAGGCTGCCGGCGCCGTGATCGGTGAACAACTCCAGCAGGCAGGCATTGGGGGCCCGCCCGTCGAGGATCACCACCGCGCGCACGCCCTCCGCAATGGCCTTCAGCGCGGTTTCCGTCTTGGGGATCATGCCGCCCGCGATCACCCCGGCCTCGGTCAGTTCGCGCACCTGTTCGGGCCGCATGTCGGTGATCACCGCGCCATCGGCATCCTTGACGCCCGCCACATCGGTCAGCAACAGCAGCCGGTCGGCCCGGAGCCCGCCAGCAATCGCCCCGGCGGCGGTGTCGCCGTTGATGTTGAAAGTCTCGCCGTCGCTGCCCGTCCCGATCGGCGCGACGACCGGGATGATCCCGGCGGTGAACAGGCTGTGCAGCACATCGGTGTTGATCTCCACCGGGCGACCGACGAAGCCCAGCTCCGGGTCGTCCGGCTCGCAGACGATCAGCTTCGCATCCTTGCCCGACAGCCCGACGGCACGGCCGCCCTCGTCGTTGATGGCCTGCACGATCCGCTTGTTCACGAGGCCCGACAGCACCATCTCCACCACCTCGACGGTGGCCTGATCGGTCACGCGCTTGCCGCGCACGAATTCCGAGGTGATGCCGAGCTTGCCAAGCATCTGGTTGATCATCGGCCCGCCGCCATGGACGATGACCGGGTTCACCCCCACCTGTCGCATCAGTACGATGTCGCGCGCGAAAGAGGCCATTTCATCGGCATCGCCCATGGCATTGCCGCCGAACTTGATCACGACGATCGCGCCGGTATAGCGCTGCAGATAGGGCAGCGCTTCGGACAGGGTGCGGGCGGTGGCGATCCAGTCCTGATTCATGGTGGTCCGTCTTTTCATGGCGGGGGTTCCCGGGGTTCTGCGCGCCCCCTGTTATCGGCTCGGACCACGGCTGCCAAGGGCTTGGGCGCGCGGCTACTGCCTGTCGCGGGCGCGCTATTCCAGCCCGGCGATCAGCGCCCGCATCGCGGCGATGCCCTCGCCGGTTTCCGACGAGGTCTGCAGGATTTCGGGAAAGGCCGCCGGATGCGTGGCCAGCGCCTTGCGCACCTGCTCCAGCACGCGGGCCTGATCGGCGGCCTTGACCTTGTCGGCCTTTGTGAGCACCACTTGAAAGGTGACGGCAGAGCGGTCCAGCAAGCCCATGATCTCGGCGTCGGGCGGCTTGATCCCGTGGCGCATGTCGATCAGCACGAAGGCGCGGCGCAAGGTTGGCCGTCCGGCGAGATAGGCGCGCAGCAGCCGTTGCCATTTCTCGACCACCGGCAGGGGGGCCTTGGCGAACCCATATCCCGGCAGATCCACCAGATAGTGGCTGTGGCCGACGGTGAAGAAATTGATCTCTTGTGTGCGACCCGGGGTGTTGGAGGTCCGCGCGATCGCCCGGCGTCCGGTCAGCGCGTTGATCAGGCTGGATTTGCCGACGTTGGAGCGGCCGGCCAGACAGACCTCCAGCCGGTCGGCCGGCGGCATCCCCTCCATCGCGACCACGCCCTTGAGGAAATCCACCTGCCCGGTCAGCAGGCGGCGCCCCGCCTCGGCTGCCCCGGCGTCGGGTTCGGCCGCGAGGGGAAAGCCCGGCGCCGTCATGCAGCGGCCCGGTCGGCGGCGAGGGGCGCCGTCACTTCGCCCTCTCGCCCTTTTTTCGCATCCCGCCGAAGATGTTGCCGACCAGGTCCGGCTTGTGGCCGTTGATCCGCATGATGAAATACTGCTGCATGAAGGTGATCACGTTGTTGGCGATCCAGTAGAGGATCAGACCGCTGGCGAAGACACCGAGGATGAACATGAACACCCACGGCATCCACATGAAGATCATCGCCTGCGTCTTGTCCGGCGGTGCCGGGTTGAGCCGCATCTGCAGCCACATGGACACGCCGAGCCCGATCGGCAGGATGCCGATGAAGATATAGGACAACAGGCTGCCCGGCACCGGTGCCGCCCATGGCAGCAGGCCGAAGAAATTCATGATCGAGGTCGGATCGGGCGCCGACAGATCCTGAAACACGCCCACCCATGGCGCATGGCGCAACTCGATGGTGACGAAGATCACCTTGTAGAGCGAGAAGAAGATCGGGATCTGCATCAGGATCGGCAGACAGCCTGCAGCCGGATTGACCTTCTTGGTCTTGTAAAGCTCGATCATCTCTTTCTGGAGCTTCTGCTTGTCGTCGCCGGCACGCTCCTTGATCGCCATCATCTCGGGCTGAAGCTCCTTCATCTTCGCCATCGAGACATAGGATTTCCACGCCAGGGGCAGCAGCACCGCCTTGATCAGCAGCGTGAGCACGATGATCGACCAGCCCATGTTGCCGATGAAGCCATTGATCCAGTAAAGTACGGCGAAGATCGGCTTGGTCAGGAAGAAGAACCAGCCCCAGTCGATCGCGTCGATAAAGCGGTCGATGTCCTTTTCGTTCTGATAGTTCCGGATCACCGACCATTCCTTGGCGCCGGCGAAGAGCATCGTTTGCACCGACACGCTTTCGCCCGGGCCGACCACTTCCGTGGGCAGATCGGCGCGGGTCTGGTAGATGTCACGCGAGGGCACGTAGCGGGCGACGGCGGTGAAACGCTGCCCCGGCTCCGGGATCAGGGTCGCCATCCAGTATTTGTCGGTGAAGCCGAGCCAGCCGTTCTCGCTTACTTCGGTGACCTCGGCATTGGTGCCTTCACGGTCGGAGACGCGAAAGCCCCGCATGGAACTGTAGCTGTCTTCCGACAGGTTGCCGTCGGTGACCTTGATCAGCCCTTCGTGCAGGATGAAGAAATTTTCCAGATCCGACGGCTCGCCATGGCGCGCGATCAGGCCGTAAGGGGCCAGCCGGACGGTGGCGCCGCCGTCGTTGCGCACCGACTGGCTGATGGAGAACATGAAATCGGCATCGACCTCGAAGCGGCGGCTGAAGGTCAGCCCGTTGCCGTTGTTCCACTCCAGCGTGACGGGGCTGCCCACGCCCAGCGTGTCGCCCTCCACAAGGTCCCATTCGGTTTCGGGGCCGGGCACATTGTCCCAGTCGAGCCCGCTGCCGGGGCGCCAGCCCCAGAGCGCATAGAATGCCTCGTCGCTGCCTTCGCGCGACAGGAGGCGGACGATATCGGCGCCGGGGTCGAGCGTCTCGCGGTAATCCTTGAGCGAAAGGTCATCCAGCCGGCCGCCCTGCAGGTTGATGGTTCCGCGCAGCCGCTCGGTCTCGATCGGCACGGGCGGCAGATCGCGCATCGCGGTGGCCGTGTCGCCAGGGGCGGCCTCGCCCGGCACTCCCGCGGACTCGGTGTCCGGCGCCACCGGGGGCATCAGGTCTTCCACCTGTTCGATCGCGGCCGGATCATCGCGCACCGGTTCGGGCGGCGGGAACATCACGAACCAGACAAGGATCACCGCGAAACTGAGCGCCGTGGCGAGGATGAGGTTTTTGTTCTGATCGTCCATGAGACCGCGAGACCTGTCGATTTGGGCTGTGCGCCGGTTCAACAGACTGGGGCGCCCCGCGTCAAGCGGTTTCCGGTAAACTTGACCGCGTCGGAAGGGCGCGATCTCAGGCAAACACCCCGACAGGCGTTACTGTGCCGATTCTGCAGCGCCGATGCCGCGCCGCCATCCCAGCAGCGCCGGTCCGGCGATGGCGGGCCTCGTGGCTGATCCTATGATGCCGGCGCCGGAGCGCGGAGCTATCGCTGCCGGTCCCGCGGCGCGGATAGAGGGGTTGCGAAGTCTGAGGCGCGGCCTTCCCGGACGCCACCTTTCCGCCTTGGCGCACCCCCCCGATCCGCGTCACCCGATCTTGGCTGCCTGCCAGCCTGTGCGAGGCAGCGCCGCTGAACCTTGCTCGCCTGCCTGCGCTGTGCCGCCGCGCTGCCCATGCGTTTCTGCGGGCCGCCGCGCGACGCAATCCGAGGCTGTCTGTGCGGTGTTGCCCCGCCGCGCCGCATCTGCGTGCGGGCGATGGCTATTCGCCGGCCCGACGCTCCAGCAGCAGGGGCGCTTGCGCCCTTGCCTTGTGCCGTTCGATCCAGGCGAGCGTTTCGGTTTCCGGCATCGGATGGGCAAGGGCGTATCCCTGAACGTGGCCGCAGCCCAGTTGTGCCAGAAGCGCATGCTCGGCCCCGGTTTCGACACCCTCGGCGATCGTCTCGAGGCCCAGCCGCTCGGCCATCGACAGGATCGCGGCGACGATGCGCTGCTGCTCGCGATCGTCCGCCATGCCGCTGACAAAGCTGCGGTCGATCTTGATACGGCTGACCGCAAAGCGACGGATGCTCGCAATCGAGGCGTGGCCCGTGCCGAAATCGTCCAGGTCGATCCGGCAGCCCATCTCGGCCAGGCGCGAGATGGTCTTGACCACCACGTCGTCAGCATCGCCCGCCACAACGCTTTCCAGTACCTCGATCGACAGCCGGTCGGGTGCCAGGCCGAAGCGGTCGAGCTCCCACGCGATGCGGTCGGGCAGTCGGGGATTGCGCAGTTCCTCGGCCGAGAAATTAACGCCGATGCTATCGATACGGTGTCCGGCCTCTTCCCAGCGCCGCATCGCGCCCATTGCCTGATAGAGCATCCGCTCGCCGAGACGTTCGGCGAGCCCCGCCATCTGCAGGAGCGGCAGAAAGGCATCCGGGGTGAGCAGGCCCCGAACCGGGTGCTGCCAGCGCACCAGAACCTCGAAGCCCGTGATCGCGCCGGTCTCGGTGCTGATCTGCGGCTGGAAGAAGGCGCGCATGTCCCCATTGTCAAGAGCAGGCGCCAGATCGGCGCGCAGGCAGGACAGATCCGCCCGTTTGTCGGCCAGTTCGCGCGTGTAGGCGCGGATCGCGCCGGGGCCGTTATGGGTGGCATCTTCCATTGCAGCCTCGGCAGCTGTCAGCAGCGCCATCCCCGCGCTGCGCTCCGCGTCGCCGCCGGGCGCGCGGTCGGCGGTGCAGAAACCCACCGAGGCGCTGATCTGCACCTCGGCCGCTTCGAGAATCACGTTGTCCTCGACCGCGGACTGGAGCCGGCTGGCGATCTGCAGCACGCTTTCCAGATCGGCGCGCTGCACCGGCGCGAGTGCGATGGCAAAGCACGCACCGTCGAGCCGCGCGACCTGATCGGCCTGCCGCACCGTGGCGGCGATGCGCGCAGCCGTCTCGCGCAGCAGCTGGGCGAAGTCGGCGTGTCCGTGGCGGCGCGCCAGCATGTCGGCCTCGTCGATGGCCAGAACGATGCAGGCCGGCGACAGCCCCGATGCGGCCCGGACAGCAAGCCCCTCATCAAGTGCTGCGGCAACCGAATCCCGCAAGAGCAGGCCTGTCGTCCCGTCCCGTTCGGGCGTGCGCGGCCGCGCCGGCCCGATGGCGAAAAGCAGCGCGATCGCGCCGGGCAGGCCGAAGGCCGCGGCAATCAGCGCCGTCTCCCCCCATGCCCAGAACGCCGCGAGCGGCAGTAGCGGCAGGAAAAGCAAGGTTTCGGGCCGCCGGGCAATCGCCGCCAGCAGTGACAGCGAAGAGATCGGGCGCGCAGTCTGGGTCATCTTCGGGGCCTTTTCGTTGCCGGTCGGACGAATGTCCCTCCGCCGAAGCTAGCCCCGCTTCCTGACCGGACCGTTAACGCCCCTCGCCCCTCGCCGCTTCGATTTCGTTCGATTGCGCCGCATTCCGTGCCAGTCCCGCGAAATCGAACAGTCCGGCGTCAAGCAGATGCGAGGGCCGGGCATTCATCAGGGCGCGGAACATCACCTGCCGCCGGCCGGGGCTGCGCGCCTCCCATTCATCCAGCAGCGCCTTGACCTGCACGCGCTGCAGCCCCTCCTGAGAGCCGCAGAGATCGCAGGGGATGATCGGATAGCCCATGCCGGCCGAAAAGCGCGCGCAGTCTGCCTCGGCCACGAAGGCGAGCGGGCGCAGCACATGCAGATCGCCCTCTTCGTTCAGCAGCTTCGGCGGCATGGTCGCAAGCCTGCCGCCATGAAAGAGGTTCATGAAGAAGGTTTCGAGGATATCGTCTCGGTGATGGCCCAGCACCACCGCCGAACAGCCCTCTTCCCGCGCGATGCGATACAGGATGCCGCGGCGCAGGCGCGAACACAGCGCGCAATAGGTGCGCCCCTGCGGCACCTTGTCGGTGACGATGGAATAGGTGTCCTGATACTCGATCCGGTGCGCGATGCCGTGACGGGCGAGGAATTCGGGCAGCACGGTGGCCGGAAAGCCGGGCTGGCCCTGATCGAGATTGCAGGCCAGCAGATCGACCGGCAACAGGCCACGCCAGCGCAACTCCACCAGCGCGGCCAGCAAGGCATAGCTGTCCTTGCCGCCGGACAGGCACACCAGCCAGCGCGCGCCCGGTTCGACCATGGCGAAATGGTCGATGGCGTTGCGGGTCTCGCGCACCAGCCGTTTGCGCAACTTGCGGAATTCGAGGCTGTCGGGGGCGCCCTGCAGCAGCGCGGGCAAGCCGGTGTCGGTGTCGGTTGCTGTGTCAGGCATCGTCGCTGCCCCGTGCTTGCGTCCGGGTTGGTTCATGGCTGTGGTCATGGCTGTGGTCATGGGCGTGGTCATGGGCGGGGTCGGCGCCGGGCACCGGGTCGTAGCCCGACGACCCCCACGGGTGGCAGCGCCCGATCCGCCGCAGGGTCAACCAGCCGCCCCTGATGGCCCCGTGCCGCGCCAGCGCCTCCAGCGCATAGGCCGAGCAAGTGGGCTGATAGCGGCAATTGTGCCCGACCCAGGGCGAAAACAGCAGCCGATAGGCTCGCACCGGAAGGGCCAGCAGGTGGGCAAGCGGGCTCATGGCCGGCGCTTCGAGGCTGGTCCGCCCCGGTGCACCCTGTCGAGGGCGCGGTGCAGATCGGCCTGCATCCGCGCGAAATCGGCCGAAACCGTCGCGCCCGGGCGGCCGATCAGAACGTAGTCCCATCCCGGGCGGCCGGCCTCGGGCAGCACCGCACGCGCCAGCGCGCGCAGGCGGCGTTTCGCACGGTTGCGGGTGACCGCGTTGCCCAGCTTTCGGGAGCAGGTGAAGCCCACGCGCAGGCAGCCCTCGGGACCCTCGGGTCCACGGCGCCGAGCCTGCAACAGAAAGGCGGGGGCAGGGGCCCTGGCGGCGCGCGCGGCGCGCAGGAAATCGGCACGCTGGCGGATGATCGAAAGGCCCTTTCCGCCGGGCTGCGGGTCGGGAAGGGCCGCATCAAGGGTGCGGGCCGCCACTTCGGGCCCGGTGACAGCCTCCGCCTGCCGTGCCTTCGGCGACGTCATCGCGCTGCCTTTCCGCCCGGCCCGCTCAGCCATATCGGGCGCAGGCCGGGCATCTGCCCCGCGCCCGAGGCGTTCGTTCAGGCCGAAAGCTTCTTGCGGCCCTGAGCGCGACGCAGGTTGATGATCCGCCGGCCGGCCTTGGTGGCCATGCGCGCGCGAAACCCGTGCCGGCGTTTGCGGACGAGGTTGCTGGGCTGAAAGGTGCGTTTCATCGTAAGTGTCCTTCTTGGGCGGGGCCCGCGCCCGTCTGCGCGCCTGGCAGACGCGGGGCAGGGCCGATCTGAATTCGGAACCCGCGAGATAGGCGAGTTCCCGGCCCGAGTCAATTCGCCCGATCACGCAGCAGCGTTCACCGCTTGCGCCAGGCCCGCGGCCCGCCCGGCGCGGGCGCGCAGCGCCGATCAGGCTGCGCCGTGACCGGCCCTGGAGGGGCTGGCAGCCACCATGCCCGGCAACTTTCTGCCAGCCGCCAGCGCCGTGTGAATGCCCGGGCTGGATGGCCCGGCAGGGGTGCGCGGGCCGCGGCGGGCGATCACGGTTGTCGCGCGTCCACGCGCCTCTGCGCATCACTTTGCCGGCAGGACGGCCCGGCCAGTGCACGCGTGACAAAGCCAACGTTTCGCCCGGTAAGATGCGAACAAGCTTTTATAAACATGAATTTTCCCGAGCTGGGCCAGGATCAGGCAGAACCCCGCGAC